>JADKDR010000010.1 GCA_016714535.1 Bacteroidota bacterium | reverse complement strand
ATAAAACAATCGGCCGATACCAAACTAAATTACATTGCTCTTGTATAGGTTATAGATTGTTAGAAAAATTAATAAACTGAGGTTTTAACTCATCTACGAAACAAATACTTTTTAATCCTAATTCGGAATTAAGTGAAACACCAACAAAACGTGTGTCTATTATGGAGGCAAAACACTTT
This sequence comes from Bacteroidota bacterium, assembly GCA_016714535.1. NCBI lineage: Bacteria > Pseudomonadati > Bacteroidota > Bacteroidota bacterium. Next base: position 127,778 of record JADKDR010000010.1, on the reverse strand, counting down.
ATCTAGGATATTGAGGTGTTTGCAAACGGAGCGTAAATTGAAAGTGTGCAGTAGCGTGTCCTTCGAGTACGTAAAGTTGATTTACTCCAAAATAAAGTTGGTCAAAGGAAGTGTGAGTAGAATTAATACAAGTTATGCACTTGTGATTTGCTCCTAAAAACGGCACATCACTGTCTTCTTTAGTTCATACCCTTAGCGCGCTTTGCGCGCATTTCCTTTGCGGCCTTTGCGGTTGTTAATACATTACTCTTTAACCGCTAAGAGCGCTAAGATTTTCGCAAAGTTCGCTTAGTTGTAACTGCGGAAATTAGTTTCATATACTTAGCGTTCTTGGTGCATATTTACCTTGCGCACGTTGCGCTTAAAAACCAGATTAAAAGCTAACCCGCCCCCTGTCCACTTTTTTTGTAAACGGATGTTGTATTAGTTGTTGGATAAATTATTTAACCGGAGCATTCATGTGCTATCACTAACCCTGATGGGAGTGGCATCCTTTTTTTTTTACTAATTCAAACACACGTAAAAAAAAAGATAGAACGTACAGCAGGAACTCATGGTTAATAGCACGGCAACTGTACGCGGTTTCGAATAAGGAATTGGTGGTGGCTATACACTTAATGCTAACCCGTAAAATATTACGCGCTTACTGGCACAGCATTTTTTTACCTTCTCGTTGAGCAGGGCAATATCAAGTACCTCGGTCATTGTTTTTACATAATGGAAGGTAAGGTCTTTTATATACACGGGTTTTATTTCGTCAATGTCTTTTTTGTTTTCGGCACATAGAATTACTTCTTTAATTCCGATGCGTTTGGCGGCAAGTATTTTTTCTTTAATACCGCCTACGGGCAGTACTTTGCCACGCAGGGTAATTTCTCCGGTCATGGCTATTTTATTTTTTACCTTGCGTTGAGTGAGCAGCGATACGAGTGATGTCAACATGGTTATACCTGCCGAGGGGCCATCTTTGGGAGTAGCACCTTCGGGCACATGCACATGTATGTCCCACTTTTCGAATATTTCGGGCTTAAGGTTAAACCTGGCAGCATTTGCTTTTATATAGGCAAGGGCAATGGTGGTTGACTCCTTCATTACATCGCCAAGGTTGCCGGTTAGGGTAAGCTTGCCGCTGCCTTTGCTCAGGCTACTTTCTATAAACAATACGCTGCCGCCTACTTGTGTCCAGGCAAGGCCTGTAACTACACCTGCCACATCGTTGTTTAGTTGCTTGTCGCGCATAAAGCGGGGCGTACCTAATATGGTTTCTACCTGCTCTGTATTTATTACGGGCGCATATTTTTCTTCCATTGCTACCATCTTGGCTATACCGCGGGTAATGCTTGCTATCTGCTTTTCGAGGTTACGCACACCCGACTCGCTGGTGTACTCATCTATAATTTTTTCAATTATTTTGTCGTTCAAACTCAATTGCTTTTTCTTTAGGCCATGGGCTTCAAGTTGCTTAGGTATAAGATACTTTGATGCTATTTGAACTTTCTCTTCAATAGTGTAACCACTTATTTCTATTACCTCCATGCGGTCTAACAAGGCAGGTTGTATGGTACTTAGGTTATTGGCAGTAGCAATAAACAATACTTTGGAAAGGTCGAAATCTACTTCGAGGTAATTATCGTAGAAGGTGGTATTTTGTTCAGGGTCGAGGGCTTCGAGCAGTGCGCTGCTAGGGTCGCCATGCATGGAGTTGGCAAGCTTATCAATCTCGTCAAGTACAAATACAGGATTGCACGACTTTGCTTTTTTCAAACTTTGAATAATGCGTCCGGGCATAGCGCCAATGTATGTTTTGCGATGTCCGCGTATTTCGGCCTCATCATGCACACCACCCAACGATACACGCACATAGTTGCGCCCCAGCGATGATGCTATCGATTTTCCCAGCGAAGTTTTTCCAACTCCCGGAGGGCCATATAAGCAGATGATGGGCGACTTCATATCGCCTTTCAATTTTAGTACCGCCAAGTATTCAAGTATACGTGCTTTAATTTTCTCCAATCCAAAATGATCTTTTTCAAGTATCTGTTGCGCATTCTTGAGGTCGAAGTTATCGTTGGTATATTCTCCAAACGGAATTTGAAGCAGCGTATCCAGATAGTTCATCGATACCGAATACTCGGCACTGGCAGGATTGAGGCGCGACAATCGCTCTACCTCCTTATTGAAATGTGCAGCAGTAGCTTCGTTCCATTTTTTTGCCTTACCACGTTCGCGTATTTCAGCAACTTCCTTATCGGGATTGGTACCACCAAGCTCCTCTTGTATTTGCCTTAGTTGCTGATGCAGATAGTACTCGCGCTGTTGCTTATCTATATCTACTTTTACTTTGCTGTTAATTTGATTTTTAAGTTCCAGCAATTGCAACTCGTGGTTTAAATGCTCCAGTACTTTTATGCTGCGGCTTTTTAGTTCAACTACTTCAAGTATCTCTTGCTTTTTTACCATTTCGATATTCATGTTGCTCGAAATAAAGTGAACAAGAAAAGCAGCACTCTCAATATTCTTGATGGCAAAGCCTGCCTCGGCCGGAATTTGCGGATTGAGTTTTATAATTTGCAAAGCCACATCCTTTATAGCATCAACAGTGGCACCAAACTCCTTGTCGCTTTTTGCCGGCTTACTATCGTGTATTAGTTTTATACGGGCAGTTATGTAAGGCTCATCAGCCACTTGCTCGAGCAGCTCCATACGCAAACGCCCTTGTATAATTACGGTGGTATTGCCATCGGGCATGTGCAGCGTTTTAAGTATGGTGGCCACCGTACCAACTGTGTTCAAATCAGCAAACACCGGATCTTCGGTAGTGGTTTCTTTTTGCGACACTACTCCTATTATGCGCTTACCTCTGTAAGCATCTTTAATAAGTTTAATACTCTTATCGCGCCCAACTGTTATTGGAATTACCACACCCGGAAAAAGAACCGTATTTCGTAAAGGCAAAATTGGCAGTACCTCAGGCACCTGTTTCGAATCCCAATCTTCCTCTTCCTGTTGATTTATTATCGGCATTATCTCTGTTTCATCGTCAGCAAGCGCGCCTAGCGGTATTTGCAACATATTATCGTCCATAAAAATAGTTTTGTTTATAAGTCAAAATGGCGTGCTAACTTCTTAAATAATAGCCTCCCCGCCTATTTTCAATTGATGTGCCAAAAATACTTTGAAATAATTGCTGCTTAACACTCCATTGCATCTGCTTTACGGTTTGCACAACGATAATTCCATTGCGCCTAACCATCGGGCCACACAACATTTCAATAATTAGAAACCTCGAACAGCTACCGTGCTAATTACCATATGTTCCTGCTGTACGTTCTATCTTTTTTTTACGTGTGTTTGTATTAAGTACGATAAAAAAAAGGATGCCACTCCCATCAGGGTTAGTGACAAAAACATTAACCCTCCGTATATCAACCATGTCCAGATTTATACTTCGGTATAAAAAATATTCTGTTGCAAATAGGGTGGCAGGTGCTTAATCGTAATATCAATGTTGCACCATAAAAGATGGTTGCTTATGTGTGGCTTTCTTTTTTGCCTGTTAATTATTAGGATTACTTTTCAGGTGGAGCTACTTCCCTTCTTTTGCCTTCAAAAAAAAATGTCTCATAAAATTTTTGACAACTCCAAAGTGTTCTTTTTTTGCCTCACTACCCTAGCCTTTTAGTTCTTCGAAATACGTATTGGCTTTTTCTATTATGCCCTCGGCTTCATCTACAAAACTGTTGGTTTTTGGTTTAAGGCAGGCAGCCATTTTCTACTTTGCTTGAGTAGTGGCATCCATGTATGTTTTGGCAACTAAGGCTACTTGCAGCCTCCAACATAATGGTGGCCACCTGTTTCAACTTTACTCACAATACCCTTGCCTGCTTTTTAAAATTGTTTTACGGTGCAACATAATTACTGCACCATAAAGTATTTACACTTGCCTAAAATAAATTGTTGCGCTTACAAAAATGCTTATTATGAGCTAGTGTATCATCAACTTGCTCGTGCAAGTTTTTTGCCTTGTGGCAACTTCTATCATGTAAATTCCTTTTGCAATAAAAGGTAAAGGGATAACCTTAATTATATTGCCTTCATAATTTTCTTCTTTTAGCTGCATTATAGCTTGGCCTAACACATCGTATATCGTTATAGTTGCTATCTCATTATTTCTTTTATTTATAACCACATTTACATTGCCCACAGTAGCATCATACCATGCATTAAAATTAATTCCAACACTGATTTCACTTAGCGATACCACAGATATTACTATTTGCCCACTGCCCGAATTGCATCCATTACTGTCCGTAATCAACACATAATAATTGCCGGGCTGCATTGCAGTATAGCACATTGCATTTGCATTGGGTATTGCAACATTATTATAATACCATTGATACCAAATGGCAACATTATTACAACACATAAAGCTACCGTTTACTGTAACCGATGGTGCCGGGGGGTTTGCAACCACAGTAATATATTGGGTTATCGTTAGCGAGTCGCTGCCATTAGCATTGGTTGCAACAAGTGTTACAGGATAAGTACCATAAGTTGGATAATAAATTCCTGTTGGATTTTGTACTGTAGACGATGATGGACTCGCACCCGGAAACGACCATTGCCACTGTGTAGGATTGTTGGTGCTTATATCAAAAAAATCTATCGCACTTTTTTCGCATAAAACAGTGTCGCTTGAGTAGAATGAGACGATGGGGGCGGTGTTGATTGTACAAATAGGAAACGCAATTTGGATCGGGAACAAATTTCCAAACGTCACTATAGAAATCAAAACCTGGTCCATCACCACCAAATACAAATAAATTACCTGTGGCATCAAACCAATTATAAGATCCACCTCGAGAAGGTGGTTGATTCAAAGGTGATGAAATCCCCTTAATACCATAAGACCCAGATCCATTCTGACTGCTACTTCCTCCAACCCAAATCCATTTATCAGTATTTGTTTCATATACCCACAAATCATTCCATTGGTTATAACCAGCATAATTAACCGAGCCACCTAAAAACCAAAAATTATTACAATTATCTTTTGCTTTTGAACGAACTTCAAATCTATATTGTGGCATATTTGAAAAAATAGTATCACAAATTGAATTTTGAATTCCTAAGTAATCAATGTTTGTTGAACCTCCTACCCATGTCCACAGTTTGTTATTAATATTGAAGCGCCATACATCATCATAAAAAAAAATGTTGCTTGGGTATGAGCACCCTCCATATAAATATAAATTTGCTGCATCATCGTTCCAACAACCTTGGACAAATCTACCACCAGGTGAATTCGAAGCAGCCGGTATATTTTTAGTGCCAGAATTTCGAGGTACATAATAATTACTTGTTCCTGACTCCCAAGCCCACATATTTGTAGAAGGGAAATAACGCCACATTGCATCCAAAACTCCAGATGGATTCATACCGCCAAAAACCCAAACATTATTTGCGGAATCTACCCAAGAGCATGAATTCTCAGAATTGCAAGGCAAAATATTATTTGTGCCGGGTATATTTTTTGTGCCATAATTGCCAACGTTGTTTGCAATGCTTGTTCCACTAATCCACGTCCATTGATTAATGGTGATGTCATACTTCCACACATCGTTCAAGAAATTTCCACTATAACCACCCATCAGCCAAAGATTGTTTGATGAATCAGTCCAACCATTGGCAGTAAAATACCTACTACCAGGGGTATTAAAGATTGATGGAATACCTTTAACACCATAAATGGTGAAACATAATTGCTATTAGTTGCACCATTAACCCAAGTCCATTGATTAACACTAACATCATATTTCCATAAGGCATCGCCTGCATTATATCCACCATAAATCCATAAATTTTTATTGCTATCAATCCAATTACAGCCCGAATAATGAGAGAGGGGTGTATTGTTAGGGCTTGCTACTCCCTTTGTTCCAGCCATCCCTTGATAATTTGTTGTACTTACTCCATTAACCCAAGTCCATTGACCAGGTTGGGCTTGTGCTAACATAATGATAAATAAAGAAAAACAAATTAGAGATATTTTCTTTTTCATTTCCATTTTTTAGCTCAAACATAACATAAATATCACTTAAAAAAAAGTCTAATTGCAATGGCTAAAATATTTCCAACCATTCATCTGCTATTCCAATACTTACATGTTCAGTTGCAATTTGGGCCAAACAAATAATTAAAGATACAAATACTATCTTCGCCAACTTCAAAATTGGATTTATATGCATTCAAGAAAAAGCTTTCTCGAAATTTACGATAAAAATACTTCAGAAATTATAAATTACATGTCTAATGATATTGTTAATGAAATATCATTCCACAATGTTGGATGGACTATAGAAAACATGGATTTAAAAGTTTATCTAAAAGCATCAGGCAATCGATATTATGATTTATACGTTACAGCTGCAGAAAACAATGTCAAAACAATAGTAGATGTTGGCGGCTTTTGGGGTGCCTTTCCACTTACAATGCTGCAATTAGGCTTTGAAGTTTCCATGACTGAAGCTTTAAAATATTATAGTGAATATTTCAATCCGTTTTTCCAATTCTTGAATAAAAAAGGTGTAAAGATTATTGACTTTGATCCTTTTGAGGTAACATACTCCGGAGATAAGTTTGATATGGTTTGTGTGATGGCTGTTATTGAACATTATCCTCATTCACTTTCATTTTTCATGGAAAATGTAAAAAAAATGCTAAAAAATTCCGGCAAGTTTTGCTTTGACACACCGAATATTTTATACATAAAAAATCGATTTAATTTTATGATGGGAATGTCTCCATTGCCCAATATTAAAATCATTTATAAATCAAGAATACCTTTTATTGGCCACCATCACGAATATACACCACAAGAAATGATTGACTTATTAGCAATTGCGGATTTTAAAATTGACAAATTAAAAATGTACAATTACTCACCAACAAGACAAATCAATTTCCGCAATTTTATAACCAAACCATTTTCAATTATTGCAAATATTTTGTTTCCAAAAACACGAGAGTTGATTTTCGCTATTGCAAGTTTCAAATAAATAGTATTTTCAATGTCTCAAAAAGCCTTCGTGAGCAAATTCAATTCAATATATAAATCTGATTTTTTCATCAGGTTCTTGATACATTCATTTTCAGAATTGCTCTTGTAGGTTGTAGCTTCTTGATTATTTATTTTTTATCAAACTATCTTAAAGCTGATGGCTATGGGCAGTATGGCTATATTTACAACAATGCACTCTTATTTGTTCAAATTACCAGCTTAGGCCTCATTTCAACCAATCAATATTTTATTACTGAGGACAAATCTTTAACTTCCAAAATTTGGAGTAATTCCATTATTGTTTGCATTATATCAGCCATAGTTTCCTTTTTATTTTTTCAACTGATACAAATCAATGAAAATTCAAATTGGCTTTCGGGTGTAGCATTTGCATTATTATGTTCGTTCACATTGTATAATATGATGTGCAAAAGTGTTGTTATGGGCTTGGATCAAATTAAGGAAACCAATCGGTACGAGTCATTTGGTAAATTATTAAACTTGATTTTGATTGTGTTACTGATTTCGTTTTCAATCATTGATTTTAAAAAAGCATTGGTGATTTTAATTTTTTCAACAATTATATTGTCTGTTTTATATTCACATAACATTTATAAAAGAAACTTTTCAAAATTTAAGCCCAATTTAAATACACTGCGCGAAAATTTAGGTTTCTCTTTTCAGCTACATGTTGTCAACCTTATTGCATTTCTAGTTTATAGAATTGATATTTATTTTGTGAAAAATTATCTTGAACCAAAGGACATGGGTGTCTATAGTTTGGTGGTGGGTCTTGCGGAAAACATGAATATTATTGGAACTGTTATTTCGGGATTGATGATAAATAAATTTGCAAAATTATCAACTCAATCTGAGATGGCGGATAAAACTCTCAACATTGTTAAGTACAATTCAATGATTATGTTCGCAACGTTTATAATTTTACTACCCTTTATTTCAATAATATTTGATTTGCTCTTCCATAAAGACTATAGCATTGGAGTAATTCCGTTTATCATTTTACTTTCTGCAAGTATTTTGTTAAGTTTGGAATCTATAATCGCACAATTCATTTATAAAATAAAACTCGTCCCATTCCTAATTAAACATTGGATAATCAGTTTGGCACTTAATATTATTTGTAATTTTCTGCTAATAAAGTCTTACGGTTTAATTGGTGTTTCTATTTCAACATTGGTTGCTTATGGATATGTATTTTTTGTTATTCTATTTAAATTTCTTTCAATTAAAAAACAGTATCGATGATAAAAATTAACGAAAACATTTGGGGGCATAAATATCGCCTTACATGGTTTAAAAAATTTGTGACAAAAGAGCAACTTGGTTTAGAGTTTGGTTGTGGCACTGGAATAATGATTACATCGCAACTTACACAAGATGGTTACAATTGCATTGGTATTGATTTAGACAAAGCCTCTATCGATCTAGGTAACAAAATATTTGCAGAGCATGGTTTGCCACAGGATCGATTATTTTGTAAAGACCTCAACACTTTTCCCGATAATCACTTCGATTATATTCTTGCATCAGAAGTATTTGAGCATATTGAAAAAAGCGATATTGACGCTATTGTAGAATTACTAAAGGCGAAATTGAAACCCGAAGGAATTATGATTGTAACCGTGCCTAATGGTTTTGGTTGGCATGAATTTGAAGAAATATTTTGGGCGCACTTGAATTTCCGCAGGGTTTTCAGATTTCTTTACATTTCTCAGGCATTTAATTATATCAGATTGAAATCAGATACCTATGTAAGTAAATATCCTTCAACCATCGCGCATTCGCCACATGTACGCAGGTTTACTTTAAATTCGATAAAGGCATTGTGTGCCAAGCATAATTTTGAAGTATTTGAAACACGCGGTTCCGTATTTTTTTCAGGTGGATTTAGCGATATGCTTTTTAGTGGTGTAAAACCAATAATGGCACTCACCCGAAAACTTGGTGAGTGGTGGCCCTCCATAGCTACAGGCTTCTACCTCGCAACGCGGAACAAAAAATAGTTTATTTTTTTGTGCACTTTGCTAAAATGTACCATCCATAACGGGTGCTGTATTTTTGCAACATGCCATCGGTAAATAGTTTACCAAGCAAAGGAATATCTTCTCTATTTAGGTGGCGTATATCGAGCGCGTCAATTTGAAATTTTGATAGCAATTGTCGCATCATCTTTTTTGTAAATAGTTTTATGTAAGGTTTATATTTTTTTCCATCGGCACCGGCTTCGAGTGTGCTAAGATTTCCATCATAACCAAGTCGTAAAAATCCAAACTTGACAATTCCATCTAAAAAACATTTTGTCCAGTAATGAAAAAAGCTGTCTTTATAATACAGCCCAATAATAAATTCACCATTCGGTTTAAGTACTCGAAAAACTTCGTCAACACATTTTTCAATATCGGGAGTATGATGCAAAACACCAAATGACGAAACCTTATCGAAAAAATTATTTTCATAAGGAAGTTTGGAAGCATCGCCCAAGGTTAAGTTCGCATTTAAATTTCGCAATTTGAAATTTAACGATGCTAAATCAAAATGATGAGGTGTAAGGTCGATACCATAAACATCGGCACCACCTTTTGCGTATTGAATCAAATCAGTTCCTTGTCCAAAACCAACTTCAAGCAGCTTTTTCCCTTTTTGCTTATCGTATTCAAAATAATTTTTCATCCAGGGTGCATATTCTTCGTACCGATATTTTTCCACATTCTCAAAGTAATCGAGGGTGTATGTTATATCACCGATTTGCCCGCACGGTGTATTGTTCCATTGTGCTTTGGTTTGTTCTTTTATTTTCTCTATTCCGATTCTTTCATATATTTACATCAATAATCCTCTGTACAAAATGTTTGGTAAAAACAACGTAATAAAATTCATATTCACAATACAATTGTTTCATGTTATCGTTTGCCAAGGCCAAAACACATTTATTAAACAATACAACAAAACGGGTAACGACAAATTTACAACGATTCAGTTTTCAGATAGTGGCTATGTAGTTGGCGGTTCTTCGCTTTCCACATTCAACAATACTACCACGGCAAATTTACTTTTAATAGATGAAACAGGCAATATCAAAAATGCTGTTGAGATTAATAGCACAAAAGGTGATGAAATCCGTAAACTAATTATTACAAAGGAAAATCAAATTGTTTGTGCTGGCTATAGCAATATTAATGGCGGTAACAATGATTTCTTTATTGCAAAATTTGATTTGTCGCTCAATAAAATATGGATAAAATACTTTGGCGGCAGCAACGATGATTGGCCCTTTGATTTAATTGAAACCAAAGACTCAGGCATTGTAACCGTGGGCCTCTCGGATTATAGCAATAGCACATGCAATACTAGTATTATTAAAGTCGATAAAAATGGTAATCAAGTATGGCAAAATAATTTAGGCACCAATTACATAGAGTGGGGCAACACTTTATGTGAATTAAGCAATGGAAATATACTAGTTGCTGGATGGGGAAATACAGCCAATCAACTTACTGACATGGATAATTTATTACTTTTACTTGATGAGCAAGGCAATTTGCTGCAAACCAAAATGTTTTACACCGCATATGATGAAGGCATATATCATCTTGCAGAACTTCCTAACAAAAACATACTTTGTAGTGGAGGAAACCATGTGGCTTTTGGAAATCAAGAAAATTATTTTTTAATTGAAATAGACAGCAATTTAAATTCACAAAGTGCATTCCAATATCAATTGCAAAACACCAATACAAGAGCCTTGCAAACGGTAATTAAAAATGATTCAACTTATTGTACGCTCGTAAAATTCAATGCGCCAGGCACGGCTGATAAATGCATTACAAATTCTACAAATACCGGCAATATAAATTGGGCCTACATGTATCCAACCAAGACGCAAGCATACTTTGGTGGCATTTCATTATCGAATGATGCAATTATTTCGGTGGGCAGCCACATTGATAGTCTGTCAAATCAATATTCCGCTAATATGCTCAGTGTTGATAGCAACGGTAATTTGCCAAACGGATGCTATCAACAAACTCTTGCTTTTGTACAACTACCTTATTTTTTCGATTCCACTTCTTTTAGTTTAAATCAATTACCACCGCTTGCGTTCGATTCGGTTGCGTTGTCGATTAATAGTGACACATTTTCCACCACCAATTTCTGCACCCCATCCCTTTTACCCATTTGCAATATTGCATCTTCCGATTCTGTATTTTGCGATAAGCAGGCTATAGATTTTTATGATCTTAGCACCAATAATCCTACACAATGGCTGTGGTTTTTTTCGGGTGCTTCGCCAAGTATAAGTACTATGCAAAACCCTGTCAACATATACTATGCTAGTGCAGGAAGTTTTGATGTTACGCTCATAGCCTGCAATGGTGCGGGGTGTGATACACTTAGCGTTACACAATTTATTAATCAAATACCGCCTTTGCCTCCACCTGTTATCACCGTACAAAACGACACGCTATTTTGCTCTGCCGCATTTGCCTACCAATGGTTTGCGGTAGGCGACAGCGCTGCACTGTCCACCAATTCATTCTTTGTACTGCCCGATACAGGCAATTACTACGTACTCATAAGTGATAGCAATGGCTGCATGGTGGCCTCGGGTGTATACAGCGCATTGCCTCATACATCATTTACATGCACCGATACAAGCGTGTGTGCACCAGCCACCATTACTTTTGTGGATAGCAGTAGTGGTCAGGCCAACTCGTGGTTTTGGATTTTTGCCGGGGGTGTTCCTTCTTATTCAGGCAGCCAGCATCCACCACCTGTGGTATTTGCTAATGCTGGCACTTACGATGTTACACTCATAACCTGCAACAATACCGGTTGCGATACACTTACTATTGCAAATTATATTATAGTACATAACCCGCCAAATGCAGTATTTTTAAGCACCTCGGGCGATACCATTTTTGCCCCTTTAGGTTACACTTATCAATGGTACAATGTAACTGACAGTGTAAACGTGCTAAGCACTGCCAACTATTTTTATGCAACAGATAGCAACACCTATTATGTGATTATTACCGATAGCAATGGGTGTACGTCAGCTTCCGCATTTATTAACACCGGTATTGCCACTGCTGCGCTTGTGGCTACACTACAAATATTGCCTGATAAAATATTAATTCACACGAACAGACCGGCCTATTTTAATATTTATAACCTAATGGGCCAATCTGTGTTGCAACAAAAAATGGTAAGTAGTAAGGACATACCAACATCGCATTTGCCTTCAGGCATATACATTGCCCATGTACGCGATGAATACACTAAACGCAGCATCTCAAAGAAATTTGTAATTAAATAGATTCAGCTTTGCATGATGGGTAAAATGTATTTTTCAACATAAATGTTGACCTGCCACTGAGTCAGACAACAAAGTGATTTTGCAAACAGTCTAATAAACACGTTGTAAAAAAGCCGCAATATATTTTGTGATTATGTATTGGCATACTCACATATAGGTACTTGCAAAATTAATAACCATAGTTATTTGTTGCAAGCGTACACGCGTTTGGCTTTTTCAAACTGCACTATGGATAAGCTAACAATATCTCTGTATAGTAAAATTAACCTAGCAAAACAAAAAAGCAGTTGAAATTTATGTTGCACGCCCGAATGCTGGCGCGAGCTTATAGCTCGCGCCAGCATGGGTTGGTAATGCAAACTGTGCAAGCGCATTTGTCAGAATTAATTACTGCGCCCCGCTTCCAAAAAAACCTTTGGTAGTAATAACAATAATACCACCGGTAGCATCGCCATACATAGCCGGTACACCTCCAGTAATTACAACAAGTTCGGCAATGGCACTGCGTGGCATGCTAAATCCTTCGTCCATACGTATGCCATCAACTATATAGTGTGTGCCATTGCCGCGTGAGCCGCGAAAATTAATTTCGCCACCTTCCCGTTTTTGTACTGCCCCGGTTGAGAGGCGTGCAAAATCTTTTACATCGCGCAATACACTTTTGCGTATTTCGGTAGCATCTATTCTACGTGCGGTCATGATATCGTCTTTCTCAATTACCGGAGGCAAATACGTTACAGAAATTGTAGGCAAATCGATGCCTTGTGGCAAATAAAAATCTTGAAATGTAATGCGTGAGGTACTCACCATTACTTGTTCCATCACCTTAGTTCCGTAGCCGCCCTTAAATACTTTAACTGTATATTTACCAGGCTTTAAGGCACTAATGCTATACTGTCCATCATCAAGCGTAAAGGTATTGGCAACCTCTACACCTTGGCTCAATACTAAAACGGTTGCCATTTCGATGGGCTTCTTGCTCGTGCTATCTGCAATCAATCCTTTTAAGACACCATCGGTAGTTTGTGCTTGCACATACAGGCTGCAAATTGCTAGTAGCAACATCATAAAATAACTTTGCTTTTTCATTTTTTAATTGGTTTTATTTTGTTCAACATCTTGTTTATTGCTTAGTAGATAAATCACCTACCCTTTTCCATAAAACCATAAAGCGGGTATTGTCATTTTTGTGCAACAATGCCGGCACGCATATCAAATATGCTACTTGCACGTTTACATTTATGGCAGCAAACAGGACACTTTGCTTTTGTAAAAACAAAACCACCATGTGGTTCAGGAATAAAAAACATATATCAGACTATAGCGATACCGAGCTAATAGGCCGTTATAAGGAATGTGACGATAACCAATGTATTGGCATCTTATACGAACGCTATGCTCACTTAGTATACAGTATATGTTACAAGTATCTTCAAAACGAAGATGAGTGCAAAGATGGTGTGCTTGCCATTTTCGAAAAACTATTTACTGACCTTAAGAAATACGAGATCAATAACTTTGGTTCGTGGCTGCACTCGGTAACACGCAACTATTGCCTGGCCGTGCAAAAGAAAGAATCGCTCAAAGTGCCGCTCAATGAACAAACAACAAGCCACACGGAGCTGGCCATCCAGGATGATGCAGCCATACTCGATCAATACATGCCGCATTTGCACGAAGCCTTGCACACCATAAAAAAACCACAGCAGGAATGTGTGCGGTTATTTTACCTCGAAAAAAAATCGTATGTCGAAATAAGTAACTTTACCGGATATAGTTTGAAAGAGGTAAAGAGCCATATTCAAAACGGGAAGCGAAATTTAAAAATATACCTGGAGCAAAAACGGAATGCATAAGGCGGGTACACATACACATCTTACAGCGCGCGAGCTTGAACTATACAGCACCGGCACTATGGATATAGTAAAGCAGGAGCTGGTAAAGCATCATCTTGCTCAGTGCGACTTATGCCGCGAAGCGCTCGATGGTGCCGTACAAATTCCCGACAAGAAAATACTCTATCAGCTTCCCTACACCTGGTCGGCCACCAGGAGCAAATCGATAAAGCACAAACCACTATCGTCCACATTTAATTTATGGCATGTATTATTGGTAGTTGCAGTATTGTGTGTTACTATAGGTGTATATGTTACCATCATTTTTAACAATAAAAAAAGTGAACCTGTAAAAACGGAACAAAAACAAACCAAAGAGCCAACCCTCGAAAGCGAAAACTTTATCGCACCCCTATTAATAAACCATGCTGCCGGTGATACTCTCATTGCTTATCAGAAAGTGAATACCACAAGCGGAAAGATTGAAGCACATATAGAGCAATGGATGGACATGCCCAAACTAGCAACCCGTAACGTAAAAATTACCGACACCTCGCTAGAGGCAGCAAAGTCATTGTATTCGCTCAGCTTTGACAATGTTATTTACATAGAGAATTATAAGTTGATAAAACCTCTAACAAAACCTATGATTGAGCCTGATGCCCTTGGCATACAGGCTAAATATAAAGATAAAAATGAACAGCTTGCCGATGCCGAAAACATACATGCAGACTATCACCTCCAATTTGCGGGGATAGTTGAGCATATCCACCAACAGCAGTATGCCGATGCTATTTATATGCTTGAGCGCCTGAGCAAAGTCAATCCTGACGATAAGAACTGCATTTTTTATTCCGCATTATGTTATGAGCTCATGCAGGATTATACCAAAGCAATTGCAGGCTATCAATCTATTTTATCAGGCAACATCAATGCTTTCTCGCAAGAGGCAGAGTACCACCTCTTGCTCTGTTATAGGCAGTTGGGTAACATAACAGCTTATAACCAATTGTTGACAAAAATTTCAAATTCACATTCACATTATTCGGCACAGGCACGTAAACTTGCACCATTATAATGGGGTATGTCCAACAAAATAAGTTTTGAAGATTTATTCTTGCTTCCAACTGACGATTTTGTAATTCCGCTTAAGCGGGATGTATCTGATTTGGTAGCCATTACAGCCGATTTTACCATCGCGCGAATAAAGCGTGCCTATTCCTTAGGCATATTCCCATGGCACAAGCATGATGACTTATTTTTCTGGTATGCGCCATCACCTAGGTTTGTAATATTCCCCGACAAACTACAAGTAAGTAACAACCTTGTAAACCGATTGAATAGTGGCAGGTATGAGATAAAAATGAATACCTGCTTTGAAGAGGTAATGGAACATTGTGCTACGGTAAAACGTAATCACGAAAATTCAACCTGGATTGAAGACGAATTTTTTGACCGCTACCTGCAATTACATAACGAAGGTATGGTGCAAAGCGTGGAAGTTTTTGAAAACAATGAGTTGGTTGGAGGATTATATGGAACTATAATAGGCAGTGTGTTCTGTGGCGAGAGCATGTTTCACCTGAAACCCGACACCAGTAAACTGGCTTTGCTTTACCTATGCCAAAGCAACATGTTTAGTTTGATAGACTGCCAATTAAAATCGCCTCACCTCGAAAAACTTGGTGGCGAATTTATCAGCTTTCGAAAATACCTTTCGTTTGTAAATAAAAAAACGAAGAGCTAATGCGTTTTTATAGCCATACTTGAAGCAACTAACTGTTGCGCAATGCCAATACAAAAATTTTAGAGGCACTGCGAAGTTGTTACTTTCAAACAGTAGTAATCATTCAAATTTTTTAAACACAATAACCCACCTCAACTAGTAAAAGACTTTATAAATTTGACGTTTTTCTTACAGAAACTCAATTCTTCTTACATGAGGCTTGGGAAAAGTTTTTTATTAATGCAAGTGGCATGAAAGCCGATGACATAACTATGAGTGTATACGATGGCAAAGGCAGTTTGAAGATGGAAGTTGAAAGATTGAAGGTGGTGGGTGGCTACTTTACCCAAAGTATAAATGCTGCCAACTGGCCTGCAGGGCTCTATTTAGTTGAACTAAAATCTAACAAAGAAAAATTAGCATGCAAGGTTATAAAATATTAGTAGGGTTGATGTTGCTAAGTGGAAGTGGCTCGCAATGAAATAGGAAGATAATAGAAAATCATTTTCAGATTTAGGGCTTGGTTAAGAGTCTGTTTAAGATTTACCTAATTGTCCTAATAAAACGAATATTCCAATTATAATCGTAATTCATCTGAACAGAACGGCATTGGTATGGAATTACTAATTAACCAAGGGACTTTCGTAATATCACTAACCCTGATGGGAGTGGCATCCTTTTTTTTGCGTTTTTAATACAAACACATTTAAAAAAAAGATATAACGGACAGCAGGAACTTATTGTAATTAGTAAGGTTGATGACCGCGGTTTCGGATTGTTTTTTACCTTAATCTTTTTGTTGGAATATAGATACAATTTAGGGAGAAAATTTTTCAACTATATTCTTGTTTACAACTATTCAAAATTATTTCCCTTTGAGGCGCTGGGTTGAAAAGTATTTTTGCGTCCCCAATTAAAATAACCCACAATCAGTTATCTTTAAACGATAACTAGTAAAGCAATAAAAGATGGAGCCCGGAGCAGATAGAAGTATAAAGAAGCGTGCAGCTAAGGTAGCTGCAAATTTGGTGATGTACAATGAACATGGTAAGGTGCCCCCGCAGGCTCGTGATGTGGAACAAATTGTGTTGGGTGCTATATTGCTTGAACGAAACGCTCTTAATAGCGTTATTGATGTGCTTAAGCCGGAGGCATTTTATGATGAGGCTAACGGAAAAATTTTTGCTGCTATACAACATTTGTTTCATACAGCACAGCCGATTGATTTGATAACGGTAACGAATGAACTTAAAAGTCGTGGCGAACTGAGTATAGTTGGTGGCCCCTATTATATAAGCACGTTGACTAACCGTGTGGCAAGTGCTGCCAATATTGAGTTTCATGCGCGAATTATTATTCAGAAATATATTCAGCGTGAGTTAATACGCATAAGTACTGAAACGATTAAAGATGCTTTTGAAGATACAACCGATGTGCTCGTATTGCTTGATAAGGCTGAGAAAAATTTGTTTGCCATAGCCGAAGGAAATTTGCGTAAGCAATATGATAATATGCAAACGCTGATAAGCAAAGCCATAAAAGAATATGAACGCGCAGCAGCCCAACCAGACGGGGTGATAGGCACACCAAGTGGCTTTAGCGATTTGGATGCCATAACATCGGGCTGGCAAAAAAGTGATTTAATAATTATAGCTGCAAGGCCGGGAATGGGAAAAACTGCCTTTGTACTATCGCTGGCGCGCAATGCTGCGGTGCAGTTTAAGAAAGCGGTAGCGGTATTTTCGCTAGAGATGAGTAGTGTGCAGTTGGTAAACCGCTTGATAAGTAGCGAAACCGAAATTAGTGGTGAAAAATTACGTAAAGGTAACCTGAATGAAATGGAATGGCAGCAGTTGAACAAAAAAATTCAACAGTTGGAAGAAGCCCCCATTTATATTGATGACACTCCTGCAATATCGATTTTTGAACTACGGGCAAAGTGCAGGAGGCTTGTAGCCGAACGCAAGGTGGAACTGATAATAGTTGATTACCTTCAGTTGATGCAAGCCGGTGGCGAAATGCAGCGTGGTAATCGTGAACAGGAGATAAGCACCATATCGCGCTCGCTAAAAAGTATTGCTAAAGAACTTGAAGTGCCTATAATAACTTTATCGCAGTTGAGCCGTAGTGTGGAAACGCGCGGTGGCATTAAGCGGCCACAACTTAGCGACTTGCGCGAATCAGGAGCGATAGAGCAGGATGCGGATATGGTAATTTTTATTTATCGTCCGGAATATTACGGTGTTACCGAAGATGAGGCCAACAACAGCACGGCAGGTCTTGCCGAAATTATTGTGGCTAAAAATCGCAACGGGTCGCTGAAAACGGTGAATCTGCAGTTTATTAATCACCTCACCAAGTTTGCCGACTATGCCAATTACAGCCTTGTGGACGAAACATCGCCTGCTGCTTTTGGTGGCCCACAACCAAGAATTAGCAAGTTTTCGCGT
Source organism: Bacteroidota bacterium (assembly GCA_016714535.1). Taxonomy (NCBI): domain Bacteria; kingdom Pseudomonadati; phylum Bacteroidota; species Bacteroidota bacterium. The sequence continues at coordinate 109,366 of JADKDR010000010.1, read as the reverse complement.
ATGGATGATTTGCCAGATGAGGATGCTTTGTTTTAAGATTTGTGCGTAGGTAATTGCAATAGCTTCTCTTCTACTTGTTTTTATTATCAGAATATTTTTTTTTGGAAGTAATCGTAAACGATTGCTTTTCTTTTACAACATGAAATTGTATTAGGATACGGTCATGTTTTTTTCGCGTTTGCCTAACCAATAATATCCCCCTGCACTAATGGCCATAAGAATAATAAACAAAACCCAAACTGCATTAAAATTATAGGCGTGAATTAAATTGGTAACCATAAGAGGGCATAGCACTTGTGCAATGCTCCAACAAAGACTATACATAGCTGTATACTGACCACGATTGCTATCGTTGCAACGTTGCATCATGGCTTTCATCATGAATGGCATGGCAAACATTTCGCTAAAGCTTATAAGCATAACACCGGCAACGAGCCAATAAATATTTACGCTGAAAATAAGCGCGAGGTAATTGAGCAACAACAATACACATCCTACAACAATAAAATAATAAGGGTGACGCTTACCATCAATTTTAGAAATCAATATCATTTCGATTAACACAACAAGAAAACCGTTGAGGCCAAAAAGTAATCCAATGGTGCGACTGCTTAGGTGATGTACATGGTTGTAGTATAAGGATATGGTTGTAATCATTTGAAAAAATGACATGGCATAAATGATATTGAATAAACTAAACCACAAAAATATTTTATCGCTATAGGGCCCACCGGTAAATGATTGTTTGATGGAGATGTTGTTTGCTCTTTCTATTTTGGAGGGCTTCACCGCAATGAGAATAATGATAGCGGCCAGAAAACAGGTAAGCGAATCGGCATAAAAAATAAGCTTGTAATTGAACAAGGCTACCATGCCCCCTGCAACAGGGCCAATGCTAAAGCCAAGGTTGATGGCCAACCGATACAATGCAACGGAACGTGTATATGTTCCGGGTGTAGCCAATTGCGCAATGCCAGTGTTGGCAGCAGGTCTAAAAGCATCGCCACTGAAAGATATAAAGAAAGTAACTAAACATAGTAGGAAATAAGAAGTGATAAACGATGCAATGAGCAGCATGATGCTGCTGATAATTAAGGATAAAACAATGACAGGGAAAAAACCAAAGCGGTCGATGAGATATCCCGAAAGCAACACACCCACAAATGAACCCGTGCCAAACATGGCCATGACCACTCCAATTTGCTGAACGGAAAAATGTAATTCCTTTTCGAGGTATAAGGCCATGAAAATAATAACCAAAGTACCTACGCGGTTGATGAGCGTACCTAACGATAGCCACCATACCTCGCGCGATAGACCACTGTAAGCGCGGCTTAGTGTATGTAGCAACGAAATCATAGATGGCACAAATAAAAACAAACTAAATAGCATAATGCGGCCAATCGAAAAAATAAAGGCCTCGCGTGATTCGTAAGTTACCCGCAGAAGGGAGTAATGTTAACGGTTATAACAAAAGGAGACCGATAAATTTACCATCTTTGCAAACCTTTTCTTTTTTGCGTGAAAGAACTTCAATATTTAAATAAATATTTTTACAAATACCGAGGCAGGTTGGCAGTAGGAATCGTATTTGTAAATTGTGCCTGCTTGTGTCAGATTTTTCCTGCACAGATTATGCGCGATGCCATTAATGAGGTTAGCCGTTATTTTGATATACCTAATCAAACCATGGATAAAAGTGAAATTTACCAAAGTGTAATACGCTATACCTTGCTCATAATTGGGTTGGCACTATTGCGTGGTATGTTTATGTTTTTTATGCGTCAAACCATCATTGTTATTTCGCGCTGGATAGAGTATGATATGAAAAACGAAATTTTTTCAAAGTACCAACAATTGAATGCTTCTTTTTACAGTGTAAACTCGACCGGTGATTTGATGAACCGCATTAGCGAAGATGTAGCCCGCGTGCGCATGTATGTAGGCCCTGTGGTTATGTATGTAATTAACCTGACGGTTACTATTGTGCTCACGGTATATGTCATGTCAACCATTAACTGGAAACTTACGTTGATTGTGCTTACGCCACTACCGGTGCTGGTATTTATTATTTATAAAGTGCACGATATTATAAACAAAAGAAGCGATGAGGTGCAGGAGCAACTAAGTAATCTTTCGACTTTTGTGCAGGAATCATTTTCGGGAATTCGCATTATACAATCATTTGCACGCGAAAAAAGTTTTGAGGCTTCATTTGCAAATGCAAATGGAGATTACAAAAAAAAATCGCTGTCACTAGCCAGAATAAATGCACTTTTCTATCCAGCAGTTACGCTGCTTATAGGTTTAAGTACCATACTTACAATTTACTTTGGAGGTATGGCGGTAATAGATGGTTCATTTGACATAGGCAGCATTGCAGAATTTATTATGTATGTAAATATGCTAACATGGCCGGTAGCATCGCTGGGCTGGATTATTACGTTGGTGCAACGTGCAGCGGCATCACAACAACGAATTAATCAGTTTTTAAATCAAACAACCGAAATAGAAAACACAAATGTTGAACCCTCACAATTTAAAGGTAATATCGAATTTAGGAATGTGTCGTTTACCTATAAAAATTCAGGAATAGAGGCTATAAAAAATTGTTCGTTTATAATCCATGAAAATGAAACGGTTGCCATTACCGGAAAAACAGGAAGTGGAAAATCTACCATTGCAGTATTACTGTTGAGGTTGTATGATTGCGATAGTGGCGAAATATTAATTGATGGAAAAAATATTAAGGAAATTAATTTAGACGCATGGCGCAAGTTTGTTGGCTATGTGCCCCAGGAAATTTTTCTTTTTAGTGATACCATAAGCCGCAACATTGCATTTGGTCTTGATGCCGAATCTTTATCGGCAAAAGATTTACAACAAAAAATAATTTCATCGGCATCGGATGCTGCCATAGATGCAAGCATAACTCAATTTGAAAATGGCTACGAAACCCTCTTGGGCGAAAGAGGAATTAATCTTTCGGGAGGACAAAAACAGCGCATTTCCATTGCTCGTGCGTTGGTGAAAGAACCCGGCTTACTCTTGTTGGATGACTGCCTGAGTGCAGTAGATACGCAAACCGAAGAGCAAATAGTTTCAAATATTAAACGACTGTCAACCGCTCATAAGTCCATTGTTATATCGCATCGTATATCCACTATTAAATTTGCTGATAAAATTTTGTTGCTTGAAAATGGCAACCTTATGGCACAGGGCACCCATGAGGATTTGCTTAACAATAATGCGTTGTATTTCACTATTTACAACGATCAATTGATAAAAGAAAACCAAGAGCTTATTTCTTAATGAAACTGTTTCGCATCATACGGTATCTATTATTCCCGGTAGCAATTGCATGGTGGGTATTTTCACACATCAAAAATTTCTGTTACAACTATTCCATTATCAAAAGCAAACTTTTTTCCTTTCCGGTAATCGTAGTGGGCAATCTGCAAGTTGGTGGAACAGGTAAAACGCCCCTAGTAAAGTATCTGGCACAATTACTTAATGAACAAACCAGTGCCATTGTTAGCCGCGGGTATGGTCGCAATACCAAAGGTTACAAGATTGTACAAGCAACAGACAAAGCAAGCGACTGTGGCGATGAACCGTTGGAATACGCAACTACACTTAGCGCTGTAACGGTAGCTGTATGCGAAGACCGCGTATTTGCACTCGAAAAACTTAATCAGGAAAATAAAATCAACCTGGCTATTTGCGATGATGCCTTTCAACATCGCAAGCTTAAACCCGGCATGGGCATAGTATGTACCCGTTATAGTTCGCTCTTCACTGACGATTTTATTTTACCCATAGGCAATCTGCGAGAACCTGCAAGCGGGGCCAAGCGGGCTGATATACTGGTGGTTACCAAATGTCCGGCAACTATTGCTTTGTCAGATTTTGAAATCGTTTCCAAAAAAATAAATCCCCTCCCCCATCAACATCTGTTCTTCTCACAAGAGGTATTTCTTCCACTTTATACTCCCTATAGTCATACAGAAACATCAATCAGCCCGGGTACAGCATGTTTGCTTTTTTGTGGCATTGCCCATCCTGAATATTTATGCAACTACCTTAAATCGCTGGGGGTTACCGTTACATTAATGGCTTACCGTGATCATCACCCTTATAAAACAGCCGATTTATTGGCCATTCAAAATAAATTTGATACTATTGCTTCGGCACAGAAAATGATAATAACCACCATGAAAGACTATATGAGGATAAAGGATATGCCTATTCCGTTTCAGCGTGAAGCATTCTTTATTCAACCTGTGGGAATGGAAATTATTAGAAACGAAAAAAATAAATTCGAAAAATTAATTGCAGATTATGTTAGATCAAATTCAAAGAACAGCTGATTTTATTAAAGAAAAAACCAATTTCGATGCAGAGTATGGAATCGTACTTGGCAGTGGCTTAGGAGGTTTAGTAAACAAAATTGAAAAATTATCGGAATTAAGTTACAGCAGTATTCCGGGATTTCCCGAAAGTACGGTACACGGTCATGCCGGTAAATTTATATTTGGTAAGTTGGGTAAAACCAACGTTGCTGTAATGGCGGGGCGGTTTCACTTTTACGAAGGTTGGACCATGGAGCAAGTAGTTTTCCCTATCAGAGTTATGAAGTACATGGGTATAAACAAGCTGATATTAAGCAATGCGGCAGGTGGCATGAATATAAATTTTCAGGTGGGCGACTTAATGATTATTGATGATCATATCAACTTAATGCCTACCAATCCGTTGATAGGTAAGAATTATGATACACTTGGTCCACGCTTTCCGGATATGAGCGCACCTTATGATGCCGACTTAATAAAACAAGCCAAAGCCATAGCTGATGCAAAAAATATTCGCTGCCATATAGGAGTATATGCAGCCGTTTCGGGCCCTTGCTTCGAAACAAGAGCAGAGTATAAATATCTGCGCACCATAGGTGCAGATGTAGTTGGTATGTCAACCGTACCCGAAGTAATTGCCGCCCGACACATGGGTATGAATTGCTTTGCTATGAGCATAGTAACAGATTTAGGCGGCTTTCCCGATGTACAAACCGTTAGTCACGAAGAAGTATTAAAAGTGGCCAACGAAGCAGAAGTTAAAATGAGCGCCATTGTTGCTGAAATGTTGTCTTAACATGTGCGCTATCGTTTAACACCATAATAATAATTTACTTTCAAAATAAAATTTTAATAAATAAAAACAATGAAAAAAAGTTACTTGATTATTCTAATGAGCACCATTCTCAGCTTGTTAACCATGGGAGTATATGCTCAATTCTCCTCCCAAAACATTACCATGTTGAGCAATTGGGACGATACCACCGTACCTGCCGAAAGCTTTTACGGTATACGTTATAATGGCATCTGGGGATATGCTGCCAATGGATATGAATATGCGATAATAGGCGCAACTACCGGAACGTATATTATTAACGTTACTAATCCTGCCGTACCTGTAGTAGCAGACTTTGTGCCCGGTTGCCGTGTCGATTGCATTTGGCGTGAACTTAAAACCTATCAAAACTATTTGTTCATGGTAAGTGATGATTCACCACCAAACTGTCTTCAGGTTGCCGATTTAAGTTTTTTGCCTGATTCGGTGCACATCGTCCATCAAGATGATGCGATTATTGAAACAGTTCACACCATTTTTGTTGAAGGAAATTATTTGTACGGAGCTTCGCCACGCGGTGGTGCTGTTGGCAATTCTGCAACAATGGCTGTGTATGATATTACCAATCCTGCTTCTCCTGTGTTGAAACGCGAATTAAATCAGGACGACCCTAACGTAGGCGGTGCCCACGATATGTTGGCAGTGAATGATACTGTTTATGTTTCGGCAGGTTTTGATGGTTTGCATATCTATACGTATGATGGCGTGGCAAATCAGTTTACCAAACTTGCTTCGGTTACCACCTATCCCGATGCTGGCTATAACCACAGTACAGCATTAACTGACGATAGCAAAACACTTGTTGTGGTAGATGAAGTGCCTACGGGTTTGGCTATCAAAAATTTTGACGTTACTAATTTTTCGAATATCACAATTCCGGCTGTATATAGAAGTACTCCAAATTCTACAGCCACTCCGCATAATCCATTTATGATCAACGGCAATCATTGTGTGGTAGCTTATTATCAGGATGGCGTGCAGATTTTTGATGTAAGTAACGTTGCTGCACCTGTGCGCACAGGTTTCTTCGATACCAACCCTACTGATGGTGCAGGGCTTCCAAATCCAAGTTACTCAGGTGCCTGGGGCGCTTATGTGGAATTGCCCAGCGGTATTATTGTTTCTTCTGATATGCAAAATGGACTGTTTGTATTGGATGCTTCGGTAGCATTAGGAACTTCTAACACGCCACAAGCAAACTCTTCTTTTAATGTTTTTCCTAACCCATGTAGAGATTTTACGCAATTACACCTAAGTGGTTACAAGCAAGGAACTATTAAGATAATGGATGTAGCCGGTAAGGTTATATCTGAAACTATTATTGCCGAAAATCAAAATGTGTATTCCATTGCCACTGATAAATTTGCAAAAGGAGCTTACCTAGTTGAACTTTCTAACGCTAACAGCATTATTAGAAAGAAATTGATTAAGCAATAATTTTACTCTACAATTTCAGCTCATAAAAAAACCGGCTCAGCCGGTTTTTTTTATGAGAAATATAATCGTGATTCTATTTCAGCAACACTAGTTTTTCAATTTTCTCAGCGGTCTTACCATCCAGGTTCGATACTTTGAGTTTGTATAAGTAAACACCACGAGCTAACTGATCGCCAAACTCATCACGTCCATCCCATTCAATTCCCTGATTGTAGCCCTCACAGTTCACTATCTGATTAAATTCTTTTACAACCTTACCGCTTACAGTAAATATTTTTACTTCTACCGTAATCGTATTACATGCCTGATTATGATCAAACATAAACTTTGTGCGGGTAGTAAATGGATTGGGATAATTAAATACATGATTTAACGCAAGCGAAGCATTCTCGGCAACTACAAAATCAATTTTTGCTTCTGACGAATTATTAAAAATATCCCAAGCGCGCAATTTTAAATTGTGCGAACCGGTTGATAGTTTATATAATGGATAGATTACCTTGCCTTCATTATATTTATTTAAATCTGCCTGATAGTAATCATTCAATGTATAAGTAGTTTGATTATCATTATCTAATATGGCGCTCAGGTCATGACCCACCCCTGTTCCAACGGTATTAATGCCATACTCATCGCTTAGTACTGCATATATGCTGGGATTTTCGTTGGTTGTGCCACCCGAATTGAATTGCTCGTTATTCATATACAATTTAATATCCGGGCCCTTGTTATCAGCAGGAGGATTCTTATTAATAGCTCCTACCAAAATGCTGTCATAATATCCCTGTGCATCGGTAGATCCATCTTGTGCATAAAGGTTTACTCTTCCCAATCCCACATTATAATCAATATCCTTTGGTATATAAAACGAAAACTGAAATTCACCGTTTTTAATTTCAGCCTTCCCTTTGTAAAGCGAATTTTTTCGCAACGAAAAAGAAAAAGCACTTGATGTTCTGGGGTCATTAATCAGGTTATTTATTATTTGCGACTTATCATAAATAGTAGGGTATGCAACTCCCTTATAATTGCTAAGTAACTGGCCTTGTAAGTCGGTTACCTTCCCTTTCATAGTTACAAGGCTCATCGCTTTTAATGTATCATTAAAAGCTTGAACAGGTTTTCCATTAATCTCGGTAATGGACATATTATACTGTGGATATGCCGGCACTACAGCCGGGTCGCCCAGCAAGGTAAAATTTCTGTTAGCATTGTCCGATGCAAGTGCTTTGGTATAGCGCATTACTTCGCCCAGGGTTGGTTTGCCATTCGAAAAATTAAAGAAGCTTTGAATCAGGTAGGTATTTAATGTTTCGTTGGATGTAGTAAAAGCAACGCGACTGGTAGTAAACAAACCAATTCCACCACCTTCTCCGTTTATTAATACCAACTCTCCGGCACTTATACGTCCAGGATCATCATGGCGGCTAAATTCACAAGTGGCTGTAACAAATATTGGAAGACGGTTTACGTTTTTCCAACTACGTATATCCGAAACTTCAAGCACGCGCTCTTCGCTCCATCCTGTTTCGCCACCATGCCCGGCATAATTCATAAGCAATGCTCCTCGCTCTACACGCTTGGTAATGGCATCTTTAACAGCTGGATATCGCTCGCCACCAGGTGTACTTATTTGTTCGAATGAATCAAAATAAATTTTGTCTTGTAAATAAGCAGGAGCCTTTTGAGCAGCTATTAATGCCATTTTATCGGCATGCTTCACATGGGTAACACCATCTTCATCGTCTCCAATAAAACATAAGGTATTGCGCCAATCGCCCAGCGGTGTAGTCGCATTATTATTGCATGCTGCTTCTTCAATGATAGCACTCGGTTTGGACGAATAATTTATTACCTTATCAACACAAGTAGCCGCTTGTTGGTCATTAATAACCGGAAACCTTCCAATACCAATATCAACTTCTTCGGTTCCATCTACTTCTCCCTCGTCATCATCAAGCAAACCAAAAAAATCATCCGTAACAAATGAAGAAACAAATGAGCAGCCATCTTTACTTTGAAAGGTGGGCAAAAAGTTTCCTGACTTGTATTCATTATTCTTATTGTCATAACTACCATCGCCAAACAACAATAGATACTTTGGTATTTCGGATGGCTGAGTTGCTCGCTTATAAAACATACGCAACATATCCCTTATTGCAGACACATCAGTAACCCCGCTCGAAAACTCATTATACACTTCTGTTGTGCTTACAACCAAAGTTGTTATGCCATCATGGCTCAGATGAAATTCGGCAAGACGATTGGCCTCATCTACAAATTCTGGATGTGCAACTATAACCATCTTAGGTATGGGTTGCCCGTGTATATCCTGATTGGCCACAACTTGAGAATACGTTGGTTCAAGAATGGCGTTTTCTATAAATAATATATATTGTCTCAAGGTATCAGTAGCGGCAACAAATTCTGCTATACCTCCTGTATTAGAATACTGCTGCTGTTGCACTTCATTATGACGTGTTACATCCCACAAGCGTGGAGTGGTGCCTTGCACATTGGCAATCTTAAATGCCGATACCTTTCCTAAACCTGCGCTCTGCTTGCTTCTGAAAGGCATATATGATTGCGAAAATATCAGATTGCGGCTCACATTAATTTCAAGGTAATCAAGCCAACCATTTGCATTCCCATTGATGCGTGTAAATTTCATCTTAATAGGAATGGGCCCTTGCTGCACATTAAATGTTTTATCAATGACATTGCCAAACTCATCGGAAGTAGGTTTACAAAAATTACTGAGGTAATTGCTAAAAAGTAAATTAACCTTTAGCTTATTGATCGGAGTGTTATTATAGCTTACATCAAAGAAAACATCCGTATTAAAAGTGCGTGCGGCAAACTCTGTTCTCAGGTACGCGGGCTCGCTTGTATTAAGGTTCGAAAAATCGAACATGACAGTTTGTTCTGGATCAACATCAAACTGCCTTCCATACCAATCGCGGCCCGACTTAATGAAATTTGTTTTCTCCTCTTCAAAATACTGATAATCATCGTAGGTCGTGATGGTTGTGTTTGGCAATTGGCCACTGTTTGCAATGGTAGCTATTCTCTTACCTGCATTTCCTTCAAACATTACAAAATACGCTACGCTGTCACTGTATAAATGTAATTGATGATGGTAGCGATTATCGGTATTTGATAATTTCCATCTAACTGGATCTTGGGAGTAAAACAAAATATAATCTTCCTTATCAAACTTGCCATCAGCCATACCAACTGTTTCAATGGCTATCTCCTGCAGGTCGTCTGCTCTTGCCACCGAATTGGAAAAAGGCAGCATTCCTCCACCATTGTTATAGATTTTTATCAGGCTTGGATCAATACTCTCGGGCTCCGTTTTAAATTTACGCTTTATAAAATCATAATCCATTCTATAAACACCTTCCTTGTTAACCGTAACCTTATACCATGTGCCATTGGCTAGCACCGAATGGTCTGCAAACTTCTGATTCCCTGCAGCAATTGGCTGTATGGCACGGTTAGCAGTTTTTTGTTTCAACGTAAACGAAATCAATTTTTCAATTTGTCCATTTTGATTTTTGCGAAAAGGCAAAAATTTTACTCGCAATACAGGTTGTTTGCGGTTGTATGATACAATAGTTTGAGCATTAATGCTGGCAGGTATTACCGCATTGGCTGGTAGCAGGGAGCTATGTTCAAACGGTGCAAACGTATAATCAGCTAATTCAAATTCAACTCCCGCACCCAGGTTTTCAAATCGCTCAACATAATATGGAAACCCGCTTTCAAAGTCATGTATAGAATTATCAAATATGATAAATTTTTGCTTTGCATCTTTAATCTGTTCCTCTACCGGCTCATACCAGGTTATGGTACGCTTCATATCCTGTGATATTGAAATCAAAGGATACATCATTATGATAGAAAGAACATACTTAACGGTTTTTATTATTTTCATTAATTGTTTAGATTTGATAGAGCAAATTTAGTGGTTGGCTTCCGGATATAAAAACTTAGTTTTCAAATCGGAACAACAAGTAAAACGACTCTGGTATGGAAATATTTTTTTAAAGCAAAATAATGTCATTTACCTCCTATCGTGGCCTCATACAGGCTTTTTATGCGGATGCGTTGCTTCAATTCCAGACCTTTGTACTTTGAATTAACAATTAGGTCATGCAAATTGTTCTGATAGCTCAAATCAAAATAATTGTTGCTAAAGGTGGCTTCGGCATCTCCCTCGACCCAAATATGAACTGACTTAGAAAAAATTGCTCTTTATGGTTACTACCTCCCTGTTAGCTATTGTGTTAACTTGGCTTCAAATGTAGGGCGGGGCAAGGTTGCCTTTTTTATATCGCCCAATAGCAACACAAAGGGTAAGTCGGTTTTGGTCTTACCAAAGCTATATTGAACATATAGATTATCCCTATTATTGCTACCGCATAGCCTGTTCAATGGTTCGTTAAAAATAACTTGTACACTATTGGCTCCGAGTTCAGCTGCAATTGTTTTCTGAAACAATACGTTACCATCTATCGTAATAATTTTTATTATCAATTCGTTGGTAACAGGCTTAAGCAGATCGCTTACTACCGTTATTGAAAGCGAATCACCCCTTATCCTTGCAAATGCCTGTACGGGCTTAAATACCTTTTGTATCGTGTATGCCGCTGCTTTACTGCTGTGGTTATAATTTAATACAGACCAAGAGGCCGAAGGGTAGCAATCATTAAACTGCCAAAACAAAGTTCCCATGCAAAATGGTTTGTTGGTTCTATGAGCTGCCACGGCATGGTAATATGCATCTGCCTGCACCAACTGACTCAAATATACCCAATCGGTCATGGTTGCAGCCTTCGGATAGTAATCCTCAATGTATTTATTCAACAGCCTGTTGCCCTTGTAACTTCGTTGCAAGGGTTTCAATGTTTTCGCTCTGCCAATTGCTGGCACTGTTTAAAAATTCGGGTATCAACGTTGCATCAGGAAAACTCTGCATACCATACTCACTGCAAAATCGAGGCACTTTTTCATAGAAGCTGCTAAACGGCAACTCGCCATGCCACACTCCCCAATAATGATTATCAAAGTGTAAAAAATCCTCCTGCTTTCCCCAATTGCTTAATGGCGAAGTATGCACATAACTGGCACCCGATGCATTCCGCTTCAATATCGAATCAATTCTTTTTTCAAATAAATCCTTATAATCCTTTCGCAATTGCAACCAGGTTATACTATCATAGGAATAGGATTGTTGCCAACCCCAATTTTTGATAGCCACATCAATCTCATTATTTCCGCACCATAATGCTATGCATGGATGATGTGCAAGTCGCTGCACCTGATATTTGACTTCTTGTGTAACTCGATCAACAAAACCTTTATCGCTCGGGTACAACGTTCCACCAAACATGAAATCCTGCCATATCAATATGCCATATTTATCGGCACATTCATAAAAATAATCGCGTTCATAAATTCCACCACCCCACACCCGCAGCATATTTATATTTAATACCCTGGCTGTGCGGAAATAGGCATCATATACACTATCCGTTACAACCCCCGGAAACATACTTAGCGGAACCCAATTGGCACCTCTAATAAAAATTGGCTCACCATCATGAACAAAACGGAATGAACTACCAATGTTATCCTTGTGGCTCTCAAAACTAACAGCATTAAAGCCGGCAGTCACCGAATAGGTTGCACTATCCTTATTGCTTTTTACAACTACGTTAAAACGATATCTAAAAGGAACTCCACGCTCCCAACTATTCCATACCCGAGGATCCTTTACAGGAACTGCTAATCTATACACAGACTGAGGCGATTCCACCACCATCGCTTTATGAATCCTTCCACAAAAGCCATTAGTCTCAGTAACATCAATTTCAATAGCATCAGCAATCGGTTCTCTCAAGTTAATCGTAAAATAAAAATCACCTAGGGTGCTATCTTTTAAAACCGGCCTAACAGTCACGCTTTCAATACTTGTACCTGACGTACTAAGCAAATAAATATCCTTCCATACTCCACCTGCTGCAAAGCGTGGAGCAAAATCCCATCCATATTGATAGCCGGCCTTTCGGGTATAAGCACTGGTTTTGTGAGGATGCTTGTCATTATCTGCAGGATAAATAAATTTGTTACGCGAATCGTTAACTACGGCTGCTACTGGTGATTTTATTAATACTTTAAGCTTGTTTTTTCCCTCCTTCAAATATGACTTACAATCAAACTCATATTTCAAGAACATACTCTTGGTTTCACCAATACGTGCATCATTTAGGTAGAGTTCAGCATACGTATCAATCCCTTCGCAAATCAATTGTACAAATTTCCCTTCGTTAAAAGCTGCACTAGCATCAAATTCACGCTCATACTCCCAGTTTGTATTTTCCATCCATGCAAGTTCTTGCTCTGCAGCGGGCGAAAATAAATTGTCAATAAATCCGTTTGCTTGCCAATCAACGTATACACTCCCCGGTACAGTTGCTTGATAATAGTTCAATGAATCAGTAGGTTTAAATTTCCATGTCCCATTCAGGCTTATGCGTGCTTCCTGAGCAAATATTGCAGCAGCAGGCAAGCATAGTAGCACAAGAAACTTCAAACTTAATGTACTAGACAAACGCATAGCTACTTGCCCTTCTTCCTTCGTTGTAATTCCCTTTTTATAAGGCTAAGTTCTCGGCTGGTTTGGCCCTTTATCGAAGTATTTTCGCGTGCTCTTCTGAACAGGTAAGGCATAACTGCCGACACAGGCCCGTATGGCACATACTTACAAACATTATATCCGGCACAAGCCAAATTAAAACTTATATGGTCACTCATGCCAAGCAATTGCGAAAACCAAACATGTGCATTAGAGTGCTCTATCCCCTTTTCATCCATAAGTATTGCAAGCAACATGCTACTTGCTTCGTTATGGGTACCTGCACACAAGGCTATATTACTTATATGATCAATGCAGTAGCGTACAGCCTTATCATAATCGGTATCGCTATCTGATTTTGATGCTTGTATAGGCGATGGGTAATTTCGTTCCTCGGCACGCGCTCTTTCTTTTTCCATGTAAGCGCCACGCACCAATTTTACACCAAGCAAGTAAGCACCTTCCTGCGCCTTCTTATGGGATGTCTTTAAAAATTCAACCCGGTCAATCCTGTATAATTGTATGGTATTATATACCCAAGCTACCTTTTTGTTATGAAGGGCCATGCATGCATCCGCCAAATCATCAATTGCTTGTTGTATCCAGCTTTCTTCAGCATCAATAAAAATTCGCACCTCATTTTCAGCCGCATGCCTACATATTCTATGCACTCTGTTTGCTATTCGCTTCCATTCTTCCTTTTCAGCATCTGTTAATGGCTCCTTAGCACTATACTTTTCCAGCAATCCAAATCGTGCTATCCCGGTAACTTTAAATACACAAAACGAAATTTTCTCATTCCCACGCGCCTTATCAATCGTTTGCATAATCTCACTAGCTGTATTCTCAAATGAATCCTCTCCTTCCTGCCCTTCTACCGAATAATCAAGTATGCTACCAACCTTATTATTATGCAGCAAATCAATAGTCGCGTTACATTCTTCAATCGTTTCGCCACCAACAAACTGCTTGAATATGGTAGCTTTTACGATAGGCTTTACCGGCAACCCAATAGCCATGGCCATCTTTGTCAACGGTTCTAATATACGTACCAACCAAGCGTAGTTGATTGTGCTAAACAACATGGAGGCCCTGCGCAAATCATTATCCGATTTATGCGCAAATGCATTTTCTAAATTCTCAAATGACAACATAGATTTTGGAAATATCCGTGCAAATATATTTTATTCTCCAATACAATCATTATTGCCCTTTACCCCTAGCCTCTCGCTTTTTGAACTTAAAAACAGGTTTGGGCGTGCCCCGAAAAAAAGGTGTGTTGTATTAATGTTTTTTTCAGGTCAGGCTGTCCGCTGCTACTCCTCGCCCTACCCACATCCTTCAAGCTGCGGGGTATTCGCTGCCATCCTTCACGCAACTTGCTATGATACATTTCTTGCTGTTTCTCTTCATATATCATAAATCAACAAATGTTCCGTTTCGAATACCCGTCTCTAAAAACTTTCTATATAAATAACACTGCCATCAACACCATCAATTGCCAAGGCAATCTTATCATTTAATAGCGTTTATTAATCCATCGTGTTCAATTGCCTATTCTTTCGTTTTAACATATAACCAAAAAGCCCCTGCCAATTTCTTGACAGGGGCTTCGGTAAATTACTTATTACAAATCTTAATACTGCTTCACCACACGCACTACCTGAACATTATCGTTCATAGTAAAGCGAACTGTATATACTGCTGGTGGGTAAGCACTTAAATCAAAGTTTACTTCATTCAAGCCTTCGTCAGATACCTTACCGAAGTTCTCTACTACCTTACCATTGATGTCTTTTGATATCAATGCTATAGTATGTTGATTGCTTAGCGTTAAATGACACCACAAATCTTCCTAATGTTGGATTTGGATAAACATTGAACTTTGACAACAAGGCCTCGCCTTCCATGGCAGTTTTAATCTTATCACATGGATCTTTTGGATTCACTAAGGTATACATTACCTGCGCAGTACATCCATAAGCACTTGTTACGGTTACTGTATACTTACCAGCCTTCAAATTGCCTATTACCTGCGTGGTTGCTCCATTGCTCCACAAGAAGGTGAATGGACCTGTGCCGCTAGTAGGTTTAGCCTTCAATGATCCATCTTCTGCTCCATGGCAACTTACAGGGGCTACCACTTGTATAATGGCCTTCACTTCATCCTGTACATCCGTAATGGTTACCATGGTGTTTACATCGCAACCCTTACCATCTGTAACTGTTACCGTATAGGTTCCAGCACATAATGAGCTTATCTGGTCACTGGTACTACCATTGCTCCATAAGTAACTATATGGGGCTGTTCCACCAGAAGCTGAGACAGATGCTGTTCCATTACACAATCCGCAAGCAGCGTTGGTACTGTTGCCAATGATAGCAACCAACTTTTGTGGTTGAGTTAAGCTGAACGAAGCAGTGCCCGTGCAACCATTTGCATCAGTTGCAGTTACCGTGTAGATACCGGCTGTTAAATTTGTTGCTATTGCTCCCGACTGACCATTGCTCCATGCATAAGTGTATGGTGCTGAGCCTCCGGTTGCTGTTGCTGTCAATTCACCATCGTTGCCACCACGGCATGATATGCTGTGAGTTTTACTAATGCTCGCACTAATGCTCGCCTGGCCTCCGTTTATTACTACGGTTGCCATGGTCTGACATCCACCCGCATCGGTTACGGTTACCACATAGGTTCCTGCACATACGTTAGCTACTACATCTGTTGTAGCTCCATTGCTCCACAGGTAGGTATATGGCTCGCGTCCTCCATCAACTAATACTTTTGCCTTTCCATCACAACCTTTGCAGGTTGCATCTTTGCCCTTACCTACAGCTACTAAAGCTGCCGGCTGGCCTATCTTTATGGTCGTGCTTGCGCTGCATCCATTTGCATCTGTTACGGTAACCGTATAGATACCTGCTGATAAGGTTGGCTGATGCTTTGTTGTGCTTCCATTGCTCCACAGGTAAGTATATGGTGCTGTGCCTCCGCTAGGCTTTATGGTTGCGCCACCATCATTACCGCCATTACAAGTTGGATAGTGCTTACGATAGAACATCACAATTGTGGCATTCTTATCATCAACCTTTACAGTAGCTGCAGCTGTACAACCATTTGCATCGGTTACCACTACACTGTAGTTGCCACCACACAATCCGGTTGCTGTTGCTCCCGTTTGGCCGTTATTCCATGCATAGCTGTATGGCATGGTGCCTCCACTTACGCTAACAGTTGCTGTGCCATTGCATGCTCCACATAATGCGTTAGTTGATGTAGCAGAAGCACTCATGGTGCTACCTGCATCATCTACCTTCACTGTACAGTTGCTAGAGCATCCTTTTGAGTCGGTTACAGTTACATCGTAGTTGCCGGCACATAATCCTGTTGCAGTCATGGTCGTTTGACCATTACTCCACAGGTAGGTATAGGGTGCCTTGCCACCCGTTGCTGTTGCTGTTGCAGTGCCGTTACATCCTCCGCAGGTTGCGTTGGTTGCTGTTGCATTGCAGGTTACTACTGACTTAGGCTGACCTATCTTAATGCTGCACTCGGTGCTGCATCCTGCTGCACTCCATACGGTTACGGTATAGGTTCCAGCTGATAAGCCTCCAATAGTTGCTGTTGTTGCTCCATTGCTCCATGCATACGTGTATGGGGCGGTGCCTCCTATTACAACTACAGTTGCACTTCCATCATTGCCACCCTGACAACTTACGTTGGTCTTGGTCACACTGCATGTTAATGCCTGGCTGATATCATCTACTTTCACTGTACTCATGCTTGTACATCCCCTTGCATCTGTTACAGTTACATCATAGTAACCGGCACATAATCCTGTTGCAGTCATAGTCGTTTGACCATTACTCCACAGGTAAGTATACGGTGAATTACCACCAGCTGCATTTACTACAGCAGTTCCATTACATGCGCCACAAGTTGAATTAGTTGCAAGGGCACTGGATGTTACGGCTGACTTCGGTTGACCAACTTTAACAGAACACTCAGTGCTACAGCCTTTAGTGCTCCATACAGTTACGGTATAATTACCTGCACTCAAACTTGTAATTGTTGCAGTGGTAGCTCCATTATTCCATAAGTAAGTGTAAGGGCCCGTGCCTCCAGTTACATTCACTGCAGCAGAACCATTGCTTCCACCATAGCAATTTACATTGGTCTTCGAAATAGTGCAGTCAATCAGTTCTCCTTCGTCATCAATCTTAACTGAACTTACATTGGTACATCCTTTTGAGTCCGTAATTGTAAGGGTATATGTGCCACTGCATAATGAACCTGTGCTCAAACTTGTTGAACCATTGCTCCATAAGTACGCATAAGGCGACTTTCCTCCTGATACATTCGCAATGGCTGTTCCATTGCAAGCCCCACAGATTGAGGCACTTGATGCTATATTAATAGTAATTTTCGCGCCATCAAATATGCAAATTACACTCTTAGAGGTGCATCCAGCAGCATCCGTTACTATTACATTATAAAAACCTGGCGTTAAACCACTTATTGAAGAAGTTGTTGCTCCATTGCTCCATGCATACGTATAAGGAATAAGTCCACCGGAAGCAGAAACAGTTGCAGTTCCATTGCTTGCGCCATAGCAAGAAACATTGGTTTTGCTAATGCTTGACATTAACTTGCAACCAGGTTGGTTAACAACTATCACAATCTCTGCATTACAACCGTTTGCATCTGTTACCGTTACCGTATATGTTCCGGCAATGAGGTTACTGCGATCTTCGTTCGTATCACCATCGTTCCATAAGTAGGTATAAACTGGTGTGCCACCTGTTGCCGTTACATCGATAGAGCCATCGCTGCCACCGTTTGTTGTTACATCTGTTGGTGTACCGTTCATGCCTAATACTGTAGGCTCGGTTATCGTGAAGGTTGTGGTCTCTACACAATTTGCTGCATCAGTTACAGTTACGGTATAGGTACCGGCCATTAATCCTGTGCGGTCTTCGTTGGTATCGCCATCGCTCCATAAATAAGTGGTTGCTCCACTAGCGCCTGTTACGGTTAGGTCGATGCTTGCATTGGCTCCGCCATTACATACTATATCAACTGTGATACCGCTTAAGCTCATGCTACAGCCTGGTTCGTTGATGCTAAATGTTACTTCTTCAGTACAACCGTTTGCATCTGTTACCGTTACCGTATATGTTCCGGCAATGAGGTTACTGCGATCTTCGTTCGTATCACTATCATTCCATAAGTAGGTATAAAATGGTGTGCCTCCTGTTGCCGTTACATCGATAGAGCCATCGCTGCCACCATTAGTAGTTACGTCTGTTGGGGTGCCATTCATGCCTAATACTGTAGGCTCGGTTATCGTGAAGGTTGTGGTCTCTACACAATTTGCTGCATCAGTTACAGTTACGGTATAAGTACCGGCCATTAATCCTGTGCGGTCTTCGTTGGTATCGCCATCGCTCCACAAATAAGTGGTTGCTCCACTAGCGCCTGTTACGGTTAGGTCGATGCTTGCATAGGCTCCGCCATTACATACTATATCAACTGTGATACCGCTTAAGCTCATGCTACAGCCGGGTTCGTTGATGCTAAATGTTGCTTCTTCAGTACAACCGTTTGCATCTGTTACTGTTACCGTATATGTTCCGGCAATGAGGTTACTGCGATCTTCGTTCGTATCACTATCATTCCATAAGTAGGTATAAAATGGTGTGCCTCCTGTTGCCGTTACATCGATAGAGCCATCGCTGCCACCATTAGTAGTTACATCTGTTGGTGTACCGTTCATGCCTAATACTGTAGGCTCGGTTATCGTGAAGGTTGTGGTCTCTACACAATTTGCTGCATCAGATACAGTTACGGTATAGGTACCGGCCATTAATCCTGTGCGGTCTTCGTTGGTATCGCCATCGCTCCATAAATAAGTGGTTGCTCCACTAGCGCCTGTTACGGTTAGGTCGATGCTTGCATTGGCTCCGCCATTACATACTATATCAACTGTGATACCGCTTAAGCTCATGCTACAGACTGGTTCGTTGATGCTAAATGTTACTTCTTCAGTACAACCGTTTGCATCTGTTACCGTTACCGTATATGTTCCGGCAATGAGGTTACTGCGATCTTCGTTCGTATCACTATCATTCCATAAGTAGGTATAAAATGGAGTGCCTCCTGTTGCCGTTACATCGATAGAGCCATCGCTGCCACCGTTAGTGGTTACATCTGTTGGTGTACCAGTCATGCCTAATATAGCAGGCTCAGTTACTGTGAATGTGGCTGTTTCTATACAACCTGTTGCATCTGTTGCAGTTACGGTGTATGTGCCTGCTGCTATACCTGTGCGGTCTTCGTTGGTATCGCCATCGCTCCATAAATACGTGGTTGCTCCATTAGCGCCTGTCACGGTTAAGTCGATGCTTGCATCGGCTCCACCATTACATACTACATCTACTGTGAAGCCACTTAAGTTCATGCTACAGCCTGGCTCGTTGATGGTAAACGTTACTTCTGCAGTACAGCCGTTTGCGTCTGTTACTGTTACTATATACGTTCCTGATGTTAGGTTTGTACGGTCTTCATTCGTATCGCCATCGTTCCATACATAAGCGTATGCCGGTGTGCCGCCTGTTGCAGTTACATCTATTGAGCCATCGCTGCCTCCGTTAGTTGTAACATCAGTTGGTGTACCGTTCATACCCAATAATGCTGGCTCAGTTACTGTGAATGTTGCTGTTTCTATACAACCTACTGCATCTGTTGCTGTTACAGTGTATGTGCCTGCTGCTAAACCTGTGCGGTCTTCGTTGGTATCACCATCGTTCCATAAGTAGGTTACAGCTCCATTGTTGCCTGTTACAGTTACATCTATTGATGCATCGGTTCCGCCATTACACAACACATCTATTACTACTCCACTTACAACTTCGTTGCAACCGGGTTCGTTTACTGTGAATGTGGCTTCTTCTGTACAACCGTTTGCGTCTGTTACTGTTACTGTATACGTTCCTGATGTTAAGTTAGTGCGGTCTTCGTTGGTGTCACCATCGTTCCATAAATAAGTGTATGCCGGTGTGCCACCGGTTGCAGTTACATCTATTGAGCCATCGCTGCCTCCGTTAGTTGTTACATCTGTTGGTGTACCGTTCATGCCTAATAATGCTGGCTCGGTTACTGTGAATGTGGCTGTTTCTATACAACCTGCTGCATCAGTTGCTGTTACAGTGTATGTGCCTGCTGCTAAACCTGTGCGGTCTTCGTTGGTATCACCATCGTTCCATAAGTAGGTTACAGCTCCGTTGTTGCCTGTTACTGTTACATCTATCGATGCATCGGTTCCGCCATTGCACAATACATCTATTACTACTCCACTTACAACTTCGTTGCAACCGGGTTCGTTTACTGTGAATGTGGCTTCTTCTGTACAACCGTTTGCGTCTGTTACTGTTACTGTATACGTTCCTGATGTTAAGTTAGTGCGGTCTTCGTTGGTGTCACCATCGTTCCATAAATAAGTGTATGCCGGTGTGCCACCGGTTGCAGTTACATCTATAGAGCCATCGCTGCCTCCGTTAGTGGTTACATCTGTTGGTGTACCGTTCATGCCTAATAATGCTGGCTCGGTTACTGTGAATGTGGCTGTTTCTATACAACCTGCTGCATCCGTTGCAGTTACAGTGTATGTACCTGCTGATAAACCTGTGCGGTCTTCGTTGGTATCGCCATCGTTCCATAAGTAGGTTACTGTGCCATTGTTGCCTGTAACTGTTACATCTATCGATGCATCGGTTCCAACATTGCACAATACATCTATTACTACGCCACTTACAACTTCGTTGCAGCCTGGTTCGTTTATGGTGAATATGGCTTCTTCTGTACAACCGTTAGCATCTGTTACTGTTACTGTATACGTACCTGATGTTAAGTTGCTGCGGTCTTCGTTGGTGTCACCATCGTTCCATAAATATGTGTATGGTGTGGTGCCTCCAGTTGCAGTTACATCTATAGAGCCATCGCTGCCTCCGTTAGTGGTTACATCTGTTGGTGTACCATTCATGCCTAATACGGCCGGCTCAGTTACTGTGAATGTTGCTGTTTCTATACAACCTACTGCATCTGTTACTGTTATGGTGTTGTACCTGCTGCTAAACCTGTGCGGTCTTCGTTGGTATCGCCATCGTTCCATAAGTAAGTTACTGTGCCATTGTTGCCTGTTACTGTTACATCTATCGATGCATCGGTTCCACCACTGCACAATACATCTATTGCTACGCCACTTACAACTTCGTTGCAACCGGGTTCGTTTATTGTGAATGTGGCTTCTTTTGTAGCACCGTTAGCATCTGTTACTGTTACTGTATACGTACCTGATTTTAATCCTATGCGGTCTTCGTTGGTATCGCCATCGTTCCATACATATGTGTATGCCGGTGTGCCTCCTGTTGCTGTTACATCTATTGTACCATCGCTGCCTCCGTTAGTGGTTACATCTGTTGGTGTGCCACTCAAGCCTAATAAGACCGGCTCTGTTACTGTGAATGTGGCTTCGTCCGTACAACCGTTAGCGTCTGTTACTGTTACTGTATACGAGCCTGATGTTAGGTTGGTGCGGTCTTCGTTTGTGTCGCCATCATTCCATAAATATGTATATGGTGTGGTACCTCCGGTTGCAGTTACATCTATTGAGCCATTGTTGCCTCCGTTAGTGGTTACATCTGTTGGTGTACCATTCATGCCTAATACGGCCGGCTCAGTTACTGTGAATGTTGCTGTTTCTATACAACCTACTGCATCTGTTACTGTTATGGTGTATGTACCTGCTGATAAACCTGTGCGGTCTTCGTTGGTATCGCCATCGTTCCATAAATAAGTTACTGTGCCATTGTTGCCTGTTACTGTTACATCAATCGATGCATCGGTTCCGCCATTGCACAATACATCAATTACTACTCCACTTACAACTTCGTTGCAACCAGGTTCGTTTATTGTGAATGTGGCTTCTTCTGTACAACCGTTAGCGTCTGTTACTGTTACTGTATACGTTCCTGCTGATAAATTTGTACGGTCTTCGTTGGTGTCTCCATCGTTCCATACATATGTATATGCCGGTGTACCGCCAGTTGCAGTTACATCTATTGAGCCATCGCTGCCTCCGTTAGTTGTTACATCTGTTGGTGTGCCACTCAAGCCTAATACGGCCGGCTCGGTTACTGTGAATGTTGCTGTTTCTATACAACCTGCTGCATCTGTTGCTGTTACAGTGTATGTGCCTGCTGATAAACCTGTGCGGTCTTCGTTGGTATCGCCATCGTTCCATAAGTAGGTTACTGTGCCATTGTTGCCTGTTACTGTTACATCTATTGATGCATCGGTTCCGCCATTGCACAACACATCTATTACTACTCCACTTACAACTTCGTTGCAGCCGGGTTCGTTTATTGTGAATGTGGCTTCTTCTGTACAACCGTTAGCGTCTGTTACCATTACTGTATACGTTCCTGATGTTAAGTTAGTGCGGTCTTCGTTCGTATCACCATCATTCCATAAGTATGTGTATGGTGTGGTACCGCCTGTTGCAGTTACATCTATAGAGCCATCGCTGCCTCCGTTAGTTGTTACGTCCGTTGGGGTACCGCTCATGCCTAATAATGCCGGCTCGGTTACTGTGAATGTGGCTGTTTCTATACAACCTGCTGCATCTGTTGCTGTTACGGTGTATGTACCTGCTGCCAAACCTGTGCGGTCTTCGTTGGTATCTCCATCGTTCCATAAGTAGGTTACTGTGCCATTGTTACCTGTTACAGTTACATCTATTGATGCATCGGTTCCGCCATTACACAACACATCTATTACTACTCCTGTTACAACTTCGTTGCAGCCGGGTTCGTTTATTGTGAATGTGGCTTCTTCTGTACAACCGTTAGCGTCTGTTACCGTTACTGTATACGTTCCTGATGTTAAGTTAGTGCGGTCTTCGTTCGTATCTCCATCGTTCCATAAATATGAGTATGGTGTGGTACCTCCGGTTGCAGTTACATCTATTGAGCCATCGCTGCCTCCGTTAGTTGTTACGTCTGTTGGTGTACCGTTCATGCCTAATAATGCCGGCTCGGTTACTGTGAATGTGGCTGTCTCTATACAACCTGCTGCATCTGTTGCTGTTACAGTGTATGTACCTGCTGCTAAACCTGTGCGGTCTTCGTTGGTATCGCCATCGTTCCATAAGTAGGTTACGCGCCATTGTTGCCAGTTACTGTTACATCTATCGATGCATCAGTTCCGCCATTGCACAATACATCTATTACTACGCCACTTACAACTTCGTTGCAGCCGGGTTCGTTTATTGTGAATGTGGCTTCTTCGGTACAGCCGTTAGCATCCGTTACTGTTACTGTATACGTACCAGCTGGAAGATTGCTTTGGTCTTCATCAGTACTACCATTGCTCCATAAATATGTGTAGTTTGGTGTGCCGCCTGTTGCAGTTACATCTATTGAGCCATCGCTGCCTCCGTTAGTTGTTACATCTGTTGGTGTACCGTTCATGCCTAATAATGCCGGCTCGGTTACTGTGAATGTGGCTGTCTCTATACAACCTGCTGCATCAGTGGCCGTTACGGTATATGTACCTGCTGCTAAACCTGTGCGGTCTTCGTTGGTATCGCCATCGTTCCATAAGTAGGTTACAGCTCCGTTGTTGCCTGTTACTGTTACATCTATTGATGCATCAGTTCCGCCATTGCACAATACATCTATTACTAAGCCACTTACAACTTCGTTGCAGCCGGGTTCGTTTATTGTGAATGTGGCTTCTTCTGTACAACCGTTTGCGTCTGTTACTGTTACTGTATACGTTCCAGCTGGAAGATTGCTTTGGTCTTCATCAGTACTACCATTGCTCCATAAATATGTGTAGTTTGGTGTGCCGCCTGTTGCAGTTACATCTATTGAGCCATCGCTGCCTCCGTTAGTTGTAACATCTGTTGGTGTACCGCTCATGCCTAATAATGCCGGCTCGGTTACTGTGAATGTTGCTGTTTCTATACAACCTGCTGCATCTGTTGCTGTTACAGTGTATGTGCCTGCTGATAAACCTGTGCGGTCTTCGTTGGTATCGCCATCGTTCCATAAGTAGGTTACAGCTCCGTTGTTGCCTGTTACTGTTACATCTATTGATGCATCAGTTCCGCCATTGCACAATACATCTATTACTAAGCCACTTACAACTTCGTTGCAGCCCGGTTCGTTTATTGTGAATGTGGCTTCTTCTGTACAACCGTTAGCGTCTGTTACTGTTACTGTATACGTTCCGGCTGTTAATCCTGAACGGTCTTCATTGGTGTCACCATCGTTCCATAAATATGTGTATGCCGGTGTGCCGCCTGTTGCAGTTACATCTATTGAGCCATCGCTGCCCCCGTTAGTTGTAACATCAGTTGGTGTACCGTTCATACCCAATAATGCCGGCTCGGTTACTGTGAATGTGGCTGTTTCTATACAACCTGCTGCATCAGTGGCCGTTACGGTGTATGTACCTGCTGATAAACCTGTGCGGTCTTCGTTGGTATCGCCATCGTTCCATAAATAGGTCACTGTGCCATTGGCTCCCGTTACTGTTACATCTATCGATGCATCAGTTCCGCCATTGCACAATACATCTATTACTACGCCACTTACAACTTCGTTGCAGCCCGGTTCGTTTATTGTGAATGTGGCTTCTTCTGTACAACCGTTAGCGTCTGTTACTGTTACTGTATACGTTCCGGCTGTTAATCCTGAACGGTCTTCATTGGTGTCACCATCGTTCCATACATATGTATATGCCGGTGTGCCGCCTGTTGCAGTTACATCTATTGAGCCATCGCTGCCTCCGTTAGTTGTAACATCAGTTGGTGTACCGTTCATGCCTAATAATGCCGGCTCGGTTACTGTGAATGTGGCTGTTTCTATACAACCTGCTGCATCAGTGGCCGTTACGGTGTATGTACCTGCTGATAAACCTGTGCGGTCTTCGTTGGTATCGCCATCGTTCCATAAGTAGGTTACTGTGCCATTGGCTCCCGTTACCGTTACATCTATCGATGCATCGGTTCCGCCATTGCATAATACATCTATTACTACACCTGTTACAACTTCGTTGCAGCCGGGTTCGTTTATTGTGAATGTGGCTTCTTCTGTACAACCGTTAGCGTCTGTTACTGTTACTGTATACGTTCCGGCTGTTAATCCTGAACGGTCTTCATTGGTGTCTCCATCGTTCCATAAATATGTATATGCCGGTGTACCGCCAGTTGCAGTTACATCTATAGAGCCATTGTTGCCTCCGTTAGTTGTTACGTCAGTCGGTGTACCGTTCATGCTTAATACGGCCGGCTCTGTTACTGTGAATGTGCCTGTCTCTATACAACCTGCTGCATCTGTTGCTGTTACGGTGTATGTACCTGCTGCTAAACCTGTACGGTCTTCGTTGGTATTTCCATCGTTCCACAAATAGGTTACTGTGCCATTGGCTCCCGTTACCGTTACATCTATCGATGCATCGGTTCCGCCATTGCACAATACATCTATTACTACGCCACTTACAACTTCGTTGCAGCCGGGTTCGTTTATTGTGAATGTGGCTTCTTCGGTACAACCGTTAGCGTCTGTTACTGTTACTGTATACGTTCCTGCTGATAAATTCGTACGGTCTTCGTTGGTGTCTCCATCGTTCCATACATATGTATATGCCGGTGTACCGCCAGTTGCAGTTACATCTATAGAGCCATTGTTGCCTCCGTTAGTTGTTACGTCAGTCGGTGTACCGCTCATGCCTAATAATGCCGGCTCGGTTACTGTGAATGTGGCTGCTTCGGTACAGCTTGCTGCATCTGTTGCTGTTACAGTATATGTGCCTGCTGATAAACCTGTGCGGTCTTCGTTGGTATCGCCATCGTTCCATAAGTAAGTTACTGTGCCATTGGCTCCCGTTACCGTTACATCTATCGATGCATCGGTTCCGCCATTGCACAATACATCTATTACTACGCCACTTACAACTTCGTTGCAGCCGGGTTCATTTATTGTGAATGTAGCTTCTTCTGTACAACCGTTTGCGTCTGTTACTGTTACTGTATACGTTCCGGCTGTTAATCCTGAACGGTCTTCGTTGGTATCACCATCGTTCCATAAATATGTGTATGCCGGTGTACCGCCAGTTGCAGTTACATCTATAGAGCCATTGTTGCCTCCGTTAGTTGTTACGTCCGTTGGGGTACCACTCATGCCTAATAATGCCGGCTCGGTTACTGTGAATGTGGCTGTTTCTATACAACCTGCTGCATCCGTGGCCGTTACGGTGTATGTACCTGCTGCTAAACCTGTGCGGTCTTCGTTGGTATTGCCATCGTTCCATAAGTAAGTTACTGTGCCATTGGCTCCCGTTACCGTTACATCTATCGATGCATCAGTTCCGCCATTGCACAATACATCTATTACTAGGCCACTTACAACTTCATTGCAGGTGGGTTCGTTTATTGTGACAATGCATGATAGTGTTGAATTAGAATTATCTGTAACGGTTATTGTGTAAACACCTGCTCCTATTCCTGAAATTACTGTACCAGTGCTACCATTGCTCCATAGATAAGTAAATGGCGAAACACCTCCTGTTGCCGTAACATTTGCACTTCCATCTGAACCACCGTTTGTTGTAACATCAACACCTGCACATAGAATTCCAAAAGGGTCAACCAAAGTGGTTTGACATGTGGAGGTATTACCCAAAATATCAGTAACGGTTACTGTGTATGTTCCCGCTGCAACTGCTCCAAGGTCATTGGAAGTATCGCCATTACTCCAAATATAGGTGTATCCTGCCAATCCCCCAACGACAACTGTAGTAACGCTTCCATCATTAGCTCCTACGGAAGAAGGATCAACTCCTGCGCAAGTTACCGAAAGCGGTTCGTAAAGTGTAACAGACAATATAGCTGTGCAGCCATTGTCGTCTGTTACCGTTGCTGTGTATGTACCGGCCGCTAAGTTCGTTCTGTCTTCGTTAGTATCACCATCGTTCCAAAGGAAAGAGTAAGGTGAAGTACCTCCTGAGGTTGTTACATTAACTGAACCATCGCTACCGCCATTTGTACTAACATTGGTGGGTATGGCGCTCATTCCCAGAATAATCGGTTCACTGATAGCAAACGATGCTGTATTTGTACAATTTGCGGCATCGGTAACAGTGACTGTGAAAGTACCTATTGATAGCCCTGCTCTATCTTCGTTGGTATTGCCATCGTTCCATAAATAAGATATAGCACCATTTGCACCTGCAACGGTTACATCGATGGTAGCATCGGCACCACCGTTACATATAACATCTTTTACCAACGCTCCAATTGTTATGTTACAAGTTGGTTCGAGTATGGTTGTAGAACAAGTTTGGGTGCAACCATTGGCATCTGTTACTGTTACTGTATACGTACCTGCGGAAAGCCCGCTCATAGATGCATTTGTATTTGCATTGCTCCATAAATAAGATAATGCTCCGGTGCCTCCACTTGCAGTAACACTTGCAGTACCATTGCTTCCGCCTGGGGTGGTGACATCTGTTCCGCTGCAAGTAGCTGTGATTGAAGTGGGTTGGGCTATTGTTACGTTTACAGTTCCTGTGGCTCCTGTATTATCTGTTACTGTTGCTGTATACGTACCTGCTGCTAATCCACAACGGCTAGCGTTTGTATTTCCATCGCTCCAAAGGTAGGTGAATGGAAAACCACCATTTAAGTTGTCGATAGTGGCACAGCCATTGTTGCCGCCACTGCATGTTACATTGCTCTGACTACTAACAAATGGCGAAGGTGGCAAACACGCGGTTTGTGCTGGGCCTACTTCTTTTATGCATACATCATCTATACATACACCGTCAATATTCTCATGTGAGCTTATAGCCACTCCAAAAAAGTTTCCATAATTTGAAGGTATTTCAAATACTGTTGTGTATGTGTTCCAATTTAAATCATTAAAACTGCCTGAGGTATTGGCTGGAGCAAGCAAGAGCTGCGTTAATACCGGAAATGCTCCTCCAGGAGTTTGGTAAAACCACTCTATACCTATTTCCGCATTGCCCTGTGGGCCATCAGGATTCCATGCTGCTGCTTTAAAACATAATTCGTAGCGCTTACAACTTGCAGCTATGCCAATATTATTTAAATAAATCTGCATGCACACATTATTATTAATTGATTCATTACGGCCACGTACCCATGTAAAATGTGTTCCATCAGCAGGGTCGCCATTTCCATTATTATTGCGAATATAAAATCCGCCAATTTTAGCTGCTTCATTTACGGTTACATCCGTACCTACAAACCAGCCATTATTTGGATTTTGTGCCTGGCTTATTACATTCTTGGGCATCCACATCGCCTCTGCTCCACTAAAAGTGGTGTTCCATAGGGCTCCCGGTGTTTCTGTTTCGAAACTGCCATTGGGCATTTGATTGCCCGTTACACAACAGGGAACAACTGCAGGTTGAACAACAAGTGCAGAGCAACTCTGAGTACAACCATTAGCATCGGTAACTGTTACTGTATACGTGCCGACAGAAAGCCCACTCATAGTTGCGTTTGAATTTCCATTGCTCCATAAATATGTCAGTGCTCCTGTTCCCCCACTTGCCACAACACTTGCTGTACCATCGCTACCTCCATTGGTTGTTACATCTGTATGGCTGCAGGTGGTAACCAAAGCTGACGGCTGTGTTATTGTTACATTTACTGTACCTGTGGCTCCGGTATTATCTGTAACTGTTACTGTATAAGTACCGGCCGATAATCCGCAACGACTGCCATTTGTATTACCATCATTCCAGAGGAATGCCCATGGAAAGCCACCATTTAAATTATCTATAGTTGCACAACCATTGTTGCCACCATTGCAGGTTACTGCACTTTGTGCTGATACAAAAGGTGATGGTGGCAAACAGGCCAATTGTGCAACGCCTACTTCTTTTATGCATACATCATCTATACATACACCGTCAATATTCTCATGTGAGCTGATGGCTACTCCAAACCAATTACTATAATTACTAGGTATTTCAAAGTTCACTGTATAAGTATTCCAATTTAAGTCATTGAAGCTATCCGATGTATTGGCCGGTGCCAATAATAAATTTGTCTTTATCGGAAATGCGCCACCTGGGGTTTGGTAAAACCACTCTACCGCTATCTCTGCATTGCCTTGCGCCCCATCAGGATTCCAAGCTGCTGCCTTAAAGCACAATTCATAACGCTTACAGGGTGCTGCTATGCCAATGTTGTTCAAGTATATTTGCATACATACTGAATTTTTTATGGTGCTATCATAACCACGAACCCATACATAGTGAGTACCATCGGCCGGGTCGCCATTGCCATTATTGTTGCGGATATAAAACCCGCCTATTTTATTGGCTTCGTTTACCGTAACATCGGTGCCAACAAACCAGCCATTTGCTGGATTCTGGAGCTGATTTATTATATTCTTGGGCATCCACATCGCTTCTGCACCACTAAAGGTAGTGTTCCATGTTGCTCCCGGTGTTTCTGTTTCGAAACTGCCGTTGGGCATTTGATTGCCCGTGGTGCAACATGGGGCTTGACCATGGCTAACATAGCTGATTCCAGTTCCTATAAAAAGTATCAAAATACTTTTTGAAAACACATTCCATCTTTCACGCAGAATAGTGTTTTGATGAGGGCTAGAAAAATCAGCCCTGTACAATAATGTCAAAAATTTAAACATCTGAAAAAAAATTAAAAATTAGTATTAAAAAGCAAAAAAAAGAATCAATTAAAAAGTTTTTCATTTGATCACTCCATTTGATTAATTAAAAAGGAAAAATAAAAGAAATTCAATTATTCCATTGTTATTGAAAAAAACACAGTCTCTTATTTTTGAAAAATAATCCCAAAAAAATACTTAAAAAAATTAATCCTCAAGTGTGATTAGCAAACGAAAAAAAGCATGGTACTAAAGTATGATTAAAACTAATCAAAGTATATCCTTAGTGCCACAAAAGTGCCTTGATTAATTTAAATAGCCAAATAAAATCAAATTCGATTGTCAAGCCTTTTTGGTGAATGTGATTTTCATTTTCATCAATTTAAATTTGATGAATAACAAATATAATTTTAAGCCAGAATCTAAAATGACCAGCCAGGATTAAAATAAATCAATAACCTATTCACCAATCAGATGCTATAAAAACCGAAAATCTATGTTAATCAAAAAGAAAATCATAACTCACTACCAAGCTATATAATAACCAAAAAGCCCCTGCCAATTTCTTGACAGGGGCTTCGGTAAATTACTTATTACAAATCTTAATACTGCTTCACCACACGCACTACCTGAACATTATCGTTCATAGTAAAGCGAACTGTATATACTGCTGGTGGGTAAGCACTTAAATCAAAGTTTACTTCATTCAAGCCTTCGTCAGATACCTTACCGAAGTTCTCTACTACCTTACCATTGATGTCTTTGATATCAATGCTATAGTATGCTGATTGCTTAGCGTTAAATGACACCACAAATCTTCCTAATGTTGGATTTGGATAAACATTGAACTTTGACAACAAGGCCTCGCCTTCCATGGCAGTTTTAATCTTATCACATGGATCTTTTGGATTCACTAAGGTATACATTACCTGCGCAGTACATCCATAAGCACTTGTTACGGTTACTGTATACTTACCAGCCTTCAAATTGCCTATTACCTGCGTGGTTGCTCCATTGCTCCACAAGAAGGTGAATGGACCTGTGCCGCTAGTAGGTTTAGCCTTCAATGATCCATCTTCTGCTCCATGGCAACTAACAGGTGCTACCACTTGTATAATGGCCTTCACTTCATCCTGTACATCCGTAATACTTACCATGGTGTTTACATCGCAACCCTTACCATCTGTAACTGTTACCGTATAGGTTCCAGCACATAATGAGCTTATCTGGTCACTGGTACTACCATTGCTCCATAAGTAACTATATGGGGCTGTTCCACCAGAAGCTGATACAGATGCTGTTCCATTACATATTCCGCAAGCAGCGTTGGTACTGTTGCCAATGATAGCAACCAACTTTTGTGGTTGAGTTAAGCTGAACGAAGCAGTGCCCGTGCAACCATTTGCATCAGTTGCAGTTACCGTGTAGATACCGGCTGTTAAATTTGTTGCTATTGCTCCCGACTGACCATTGCTCCATGCATAAGTGTATGGTGCTGAGCCTCCGGTTGCTGTTGCTGTCAATTCACCATCGTTGCCACCACGGCATGATATGCTGTGAGTTTTACTAATGCTCGCACTAATGCTCGCCTGGCCTCCGTTTATTACTACGGTTGCCATGGTCTGACATCCACCCGCATCGGTTACGGTTACCACATAGGTTCCTGCACATACGTTAGCTACTACATCTGTTGTAGCTCCATTGCTCCACAGGTAGGTATATGGCTCGCGTCCTCCATCAACTAATACTTTTGCCTTTCCATCACAACCTTTGCAGGTTGCATCTTTGCCCTTACCTACAGCTACTAAAGCTGCCGGCTGGCCTATCTTTATGGTCGTGCTTGCGCTGCATCCATTTGCATCTGTTACGGTAACCGTATAGATACCTGCTGATAAGGTTGGCTGATGCTTTGTTGTGCTTCCATTGCTCCACAGGTAAGTATATGGTGCTGTGCCTCCGCTAGGCTTTATGGTTGCTCCACCATCATTACCGCCATTACAAGTTGGATGGTGCTTACGATAGAACATCACAATTGTGGCATTCTTATCATCAACCTTTACAGTAGCTGCAGCTGTACAACCATTTGCATCGGTTACCACTACACTGTAGTTGCCACCACACAATCCGGTTGCTGTTGCTCCCGTTTGGCCGTTATTCCATGCATAGCTGTATGGCATGGTGCCTCCACTTACGCTAACAGTTGCTGTGCCATTGCATGCTCCACATAATGCGTTAGTTGATGTAGCAGAAGCACTCATGGTGCTACCTGCATCATCTACCTTCACTATACAGTTGCTTGAACATCCTTTTGAATCAGTTACAGTTACATCGTAGTTGCCTGCACATAATCCTGTTGCAGTCATAGTCGTTTGACCATTACTCCACAGGTAAGTATATGGTGCTTTACCACCCGTTGCTGTTGCTGTTGCAGTGCCGTTACATCCTCCGCAGGTTGCGTTGGTTGCTGTTGCATTGCATGATACTACTGACTTAGGCTGACCTATCTTAATGCTGCACTCGGTGCTGCATCCTGCTGCACTCCATACGGTTACGGTATATGTTCCAGCTGATAAGCCTCCAATAGTTGCTGTTGTTGCTCCATTGCTCCATGCATACGTGTATGGGGCGGTTCCTCCTATAACAACTACAGTTGCACTTCCATCATTGCCACCCTGACAACTTACGTTGGTCTTGGTCACACTGCATGTTAATGCCTGGCTGATATCATCTACTTTCACTGTACAGTTGCTAGAGCATCCTTTTGAGTCGGTTACAGTTACATCGTAGTTGCCGGCACACAATCCTGTTGCAGTCATGGTCGTTTGACCATTACTCCACAGGTAAGTATAGGGTGCCTTGCCACCTGTTGCTGTTGCTGTTGCTGTGCCGTTACATCCTCCGCATGTTGCATTGGTTGCTGTTGCATTGCAGGTTACTACTGACTTAGGCTGACCTATCTTAATGCTGCACTCGGTGCTGCATCCTGCTGCACTCCATACGGTTACGGTATAGGTTCCTGCTGATAAGCCGCCTATAGTTGCTGTCGTTGCTCCATTGCTCCATGCATACGTGTATGGGGCGGTGCCTCCTATTACAACTACAGTTGCACTTCCATCATTGCCACCCTGACAACTTACGTTGGTCTTAGTCACACTGCATGTTAATGCCTGGCTGATATCATCTACTTTCACAGTACAGTTGCTAGAGCATCCTTTTGAGTCAGTTACTGTTACATCGTAGTTACCGGCACACAATCCTGTTGCAGTCATGGTCGTTTGACCATTACTCCACAGGTAGGTATAGGGTGCCTTGCCACCTGTTGCTGTTGCTGTTGCTGTGCCGTTACATCCTCCGCAAGTTGCATTGGTTACTGTTGCATTGCAGGTTACTACTGACTTAGGCTGACCTATCTTAATGCTGCACTCGGTGCTGCATCCTGCTGCACTCCATACGCTTACGGTATAGGTTCCTGCTGATAAGCCGCCTATTGTTGCTGTTGTTGCTCCATTGCTCCATGCATATGTGTATGGGGCGGTGCCTCCTATTACAACTACAGTTGCACTTCCATCATTGCCACCCTGACAACTTACGTTGGTCTTAGTCACACTGCATGTTAATGCCTGGCTGATATCATCTACTTTCACAGTACAGTTGCTAGAGCATCCTTTTGAGTCAGTTACTGTTACATCGTAGTTGCCGGCACACAATCCTGTTGCAGTCATGGTCGTTTGACCATTACTCCACAGGTAAGTATAGGGTGCCTTGCCACCTGTTGCTGTTGCTGTTGCTGTGCCGTTACATCCTCCGCATGTTGCATTGGTTGCTGTTGCATTGCAGGTTACTACTGACTTAGGCTGACCTATCTTAATGCTACACTCGGTGCTGCATCCTGCTGCACTCCATACGGTTACGGTATAGGTTCCTGCTGATAAGCCGCCTATAGTTGCTGTTGTTGCTCCATTGCTCCATGCATACGTGTATGGGGCGGTGCCTCCTATAACAACTACAGTTGCACTTCCATCATTGCCACCCTGACAACTTACGTTGGTCTTAGTCACACTGCATGTTAATGCCTGGCTGATATCATCTACTTTCACTGTACAGTTGCTTGAACATCCTTTTGAGTCAGTTACAGTTACATCGTAGTTGCCAGCACACAATCCTGTTGCAGTCATGGTCGTTTGACCATTACTCCACACATATGTGTATGGAGCTATTCCACCTGAACCTATTGCTGTTGCTGTACCATCACAAGCTCCGCAGGTAGCATCCGTTGAAACAACAGAACATGCTACTGAGGTAGACGGCTGATTAATCTTCACAGAACATGATGTTGTACATCCTGCTCCGCTAGTAACCGTTACCGTATAAATACCTGCTGCTAAACCGTTAACTGTTGCTGTTGTGCTTCCATTGCTCCATAGATAAGTGTAAGGCGCATTTCCACCTGTTACGCTAACTGCAGCGCTTCCATTATTGCCTCCAAAACAACTTACATGTGTTTTGCTTATGGTGCATGACAGATTCTGACTGCTTCCGCTTACTACTGCATTGCATTCGGTAGTACATCCATTCTTGTCTGTTACAGTTACCGTATACAATCCTGCACACAAGTTAGTAGCATTTGCTCCTACTTGTCCGTTGCTCCACAGATAGGTATAGCCTGGCTTTCCACCGGTTGCTGTTACACTAGCTGTACCATCGCAGCTGCCGCATGTAGCATCTGTTGATGATGTGTTACATGATAACGAAGTAGGTTCGAAAATACAAATAATACATTTCGTGGTACAACCACCGCTGCTTGTTACAGTTACGGTATAGAAGCCAAATGTAAGATTGGTAATTGTTTGCGTTGTAGCACCATTGCTCCATACATAAGTATATGGCGCACCGTTTCCATTTACATTTACGGTAGCGCTTCCATCATTACCTCCATAACAACTTACGTTAGTCTTGGTAATAGAGCATGATAGCTGCTGATTTTGTGAGCCCACAACTACAGAACATGAACTTGAAGAACATCCGTTTGCATCAGTAACTACTACCGTATATGTTCCAGCACATAATCCTGTGGCTGTTGCATCAGTGCTGCCGTTGCTCCAAACATAGGTGTATGGTGCTGTGCCATTTATTGCAGTTACAGTAGCGGTGCCATTGCACTTACCACATAATGCCGGTGTTGAAGAAACTGAGCATGAAACAGATGATGGACCTGAATTTACCACAACAGTATTTTCAGTAGTACATCCATGTGCATCAGTTACGGTTACTGTATAACTACCTGCAGCTAATCCACTTATGCTTGCATCGGTTGAACCGTTGCTCCATAGGTAGGTATAAGGTGCAGTGCCACCTGTAACAGATACTGAAGCGGTACCATTGGCTAATCCGCAAGTAGCATCAGTAGATGATACTGCTGCAATTACTGCAGATGCCGGTTGGTTGACAGTTGCGCTACACTCTGAAGTACATCCGTTTGCGTCTGTTACTGTTGCCGTATAAATGCCAGTTGCCATTCCTGTAATGCTAGAAGTTGTTGCTCCATTGCTCCACTGATAACTATATGGCGCTGTACCTCCGGAAGCAATTACACTTGCCGTGCCGTCTAAAGCTCCAAAGCAATTCACATCGGTAGAGCTACAGGTTGCACTCATTTGAACAGGCTCACTTACTGTTGCGCTGCACATAGATGAACATCCATTGGCATCCGTTACCGTTACTGTATAGGTTCCAGCTGTTAAGCCACTGATGCTTGCATCTGTTGAACCATTACTCCACAGGTAGGTTAAGCTTCCTGCTCCGCCTGTAGCGGTTACACTGGCTGTTCCGTCTGCTGCTCCATAGCATGTTGCATCGGTTGCGCTGCATGTTGCTGCAGGACCATTACTGTTATTTACTGTGCTCTCGCATGTTGCGGTGCATCCATTAGCATCGGTTACCGTTGCTGTATAGATACCTGCTCCCGCCGCTTACGCTGGCATCGGTTGAGCCGTTGCTCCATACATACGTGTATGGTGCCGTGCCGCCTGAGGCTGCTACGCTTACGCTACCGTTTGATGCTCCACAAGTGGCATCGCCTGCACTGCAGGTTGCTGCCAACTGACTCGGCTCACTTACTGTTGCGCTGCACATAGATGAACATCCATTGGCATCCGTTACCGTTACTGTATAGGTTCCAGCTGTTAAGCCACTGATGCTTGCATCTGTTGAACCATTACTCCACAGGTAGGTTAAGCTTCCTGCTCCGCCTGGTAGCGGTTACACTGGCTGTTCCGTCTGCTGCTCCATAGCATGTTGCATCGGTTGCGCTGCATGTTGCTGCAGGACCATTACTGTTATTTACTGTGCTCTCGCATGTTGCGGTGCATCCATTAGCATCGGTTACCGTTGCTGTATAGATACCTGCTCCCAAGCCGCTTACGCTGGCATCGGTTGAGCCGTTGCTCCATACATACGTGTATGGTGCCGTGCCGCCTGAGGCTGCTACGCTTACGCTACCGTTTGATGCTCCACAAGTGGCATCGCCTGCACTGCAGGTTGCTGCCAACTGACTCGGCTCACTTACTGTTGCGCTGCACATAGATGAACATCCATTGGCATCCGTTACCGTTACTGTATAGGTTCCAGCTGTTAAGCCACTGATGCTTCCATCTGTTGAACCATTACTCCACAGGTAGGTTAAGCTCCTGCTCCGCCTGTAGCGGTTACACTGGCTGTTCCGTCTGCTGCTCCATAGCATGTTGCATCGGTTGCGCTGCAGGTTGCTGCAGGACCATTACTGTTATTTACTGTGCTCTCGCATGTTGCGGTGCATCCATTAGCATCGGTTACCGTTGCTGTATAGATACCTGCTCCCAAGCCGCTTACACTGGCATCGGTTGAGCCGTTGCTCCATACATACGTGTATGGTGCCGTGCCGCCTGAGGCTGCTACGCTTACGCTACCGTTTGATGCTCCACAAGTGGCATCGCCTGCACTGCAGGTTGCTGCCAACTGACTCGGCTCACTTACTGTTGCGCTGCACATAGATGAACATCCATTGGCATCCGTTACCGTTACTGTATAGGTTCCAGCTGTTAAGCCACTGATGCTTGCATCTGTTGAACCATTACTCCACAGGTAGGTTAAGCTTCCTGCTCCGCCTGTAGCGGTTACACTGGCTGTTCCGTCTGCTGCTCCATAGCATGTTGCATCGGTTGCGCTGCAGGTTGCTGCAGGACCATTACTGTTATTTACTGTGCTCTCGCATGTTGCGGTGCATCCATTAGCATCGGTTACCGTTGCTGTATAGATACCTGCTCCCAAGCCGTTTACGCTGGCATCGGTTGAGCCGTTGCTCCATACATACGTGTATGGTGCCGTGCCCGCCTGAGGCTGCTACGCTTACGCTACCGTTTGATGCTCCACAAGTGGCATCGCCTGCACTGCAGGTTGCTGCCAACTGACTCGGCTCACTTACTGTTGCGCTGCACATAGATGAACATCCATTGGCATCCGTTACCGTTACTGTATAGGTTCCAGCTGTTAAGCCACTGATGCTTGCATCTGTTGAACCATTACTCCACAGGTAGGTTAAGTTTCCTGCTCCGCCTGTAGCAGTTACACTGGCTGTTCCGTCTGCTGCTCCATAGCATGTTGCATCGGTTGCGCTGCAGGTTGCTGCAGGACCATTACTGTTATTTACTGTGCTCTCGCATGTTGCGGTGCATCCATTAGCATCGGTTACCGTTGCTGTATAGATACCTGCAGACAAGCCGTTTACGCTGGCATCGGTTGAGCCGTTGCTCCATACATACGTGTATGGTGCCGTGCCGCCTGAGGCTGCTACGCTTACGCTACCGTTTGATGCTCCACAAGTGGCATCGCCTGCACTGCAGGTTGCTGCCAACTGACTCGGCTCACTTACTGTTGCGCTGCACATAGATGAACATCCATTGGCATCCGTTACCGTTACTGTATAGGTTCCAGCTGTTAAGCCACTGATGCTTGCATCTGTTGAACCATTACTCCACAGGTAGGTTAAGCTTCCTGCTCCCGCCTGTAGCAGTTACACTGGCTGTTCCGTCTGCTGCTCCATAGCATGTTGCATCGGTTGCGCTGCAGGTTGCTGCAGGACCATTACTGTTATTTACTGTGCTCTCGCATGTTGCGGTGCATCCATTAGCATCGGTTACCGTTGCTGTATAGATACCTGCAGACAAGCCGTTTACGCTGGCATCGGTTGAGCCGTTGCTCCATACATACGTGTATGGTGCCGTGCCGCCTGAGGCTGCTACACTTACGCTACCGTTTTGTAAACTGCAAGTTTCATCAATCGCACTGCATAAAGCTTCAAGCGGATTAGGCTGAGTAACATCATAAGTACATAGTGAAGAACATCCATTTGCATCAGATACTGTTACCGTATAAGTGCCTGCTACTAGTCCACTGATGCTTGCATCAGTTGAACCGTTGCTCCATAAATAACTGAATGGTGATGAACCGCCAGAAACTGTTACGCTTGCTGAGCCATTTGATCCACCAAAACAATTAACGTTAGAGCCACTGCAGTTGGCAATCAAGTTACCAGGAACATCCACCAACGATGAACAAGTTACTGTGCAACCATTGGCATCTGTTACTGTTACAGTGTATGTACCACCAGCTAATCCTGAAATCGAAGCCATAGTTTCACCATTGCTCCATAGATAGCTAACTGGCATTGTTCCACCTGATACTGTTACATCCGCAGTTCCATTGCTAGCTCCGCAAGTAGTACCAGTTGCATTGCAGGATGCTGATAATACAGAAGGTTCATTTATAGTAGCCGAACATTCAGAAGTACATCCATTTACATCAGTTACCGTTACTGTATACGAACCTGCTGTTAAGCCTGTGATACTTGCATCAGTAGAACCATTGCTCCATAAGTATGTATATGGTGCTGTGCCGTCTGTTGCTGTTACACTTGCCGAACCGTCTGAACCTCCGTTACATAGAACATCTGTTCCTGAGCATGTTGCTAAAGGTCCGTTCAAGTTGTTTACTGTGCTTTCGCAGGTTGCTATACATCCATTTGCATCGGTTACTGTGGCTGTGTATACACCTGCAGCTAAGCCGGTGATACTTGCATCCGTTGAACCGTTGCTCCATGAATATGAATATGGTGCTGTGCCATCTGCTGCTACTACCATAGCCGTGCCTGTTGCTGCGCCACATGATGCATCGGTTGCACTGCATGTTGCTGTTAATGCTGTTGGCTCACCTACTATGTGTGTGCATGATGATATACATCCCGTTGCATCTGTTACTGTTACCGTATACGAACCTGCTGTTAAGCCTGTGATACTTGCATCAGTAGAACCATTGCTCCATAAGTATGTATATGGTGCTGTGCCGTCTGTTGCTGTTACACTTGCCGAACCGTCTGAACCTCCGTTACATAGAACGTCTGTTCCTGAGCATGTTGCTAAAGGTCCATTCAAGTTGTTTACTGTGCTTTCGCAGGTTGCTATACATCCATTTGCATCGGTTACTGTGGCTGTGTAAACACCTGCTGCTAAGCCGGTGATACTTGCATCCGTTGAACCGTTGCTCCATGAATATGAATATGGTGCTGTGCCATCTGCTGCTGTTACCATAGCCGTGCCTGTTGCTGCGCCACATGATGCATCGGTTGCACTGCATGTTGCTGTTAATGCTGTTGGCTCTGTTATAGTTGAAGTGCATTCAGCTGTGCAACCATTTGCATCTGTTACAATAACTGTGTATGAACCAGCTACCAAGCCTGTTGCAATAGCATCTGTTGTACCATTGCTCCATAAGTATGCCACTGGCGCTGTTGAGCCGGTTAAAGATACAGATATAGAACCATCACTACCGCCATTACAATTTACATTTGTTGGAGTGCAAGTTGCTACTACATTACAATTTGGAATTGGTACATAACCTGCATCTATCGTTGGATTGTTTACATCCAAACCGGTTAATGCTGTGTTGATGGTTACGATTCCTGATTGACCTATTGCATTTGCATCGTTGTTGCCATCTACTTGTGGAGCCTGGTCAACTACGCCTGTTAAGCCGATTGCACTTGGAATTCAATGGGAACTGTACATAGTATGTTTCCTGACTGTAAGCTATCGAATGTGTAGTAACCTGGGTTACCGTTTACATCGTTTGCTGTTACCGTGCTGTCTAACAGATTGCCTGAGCCATCGTATAAGTAAACAGTTAATCCATTGATACCATTTGCTGCTGGCTCATCTTGTAAGCCATTCTGATTATCATCATACCATAAGTAGTTTCCTAATGATCCTAATACGTTCGCTAATGGAACTGTTGCAGGGTCATTGTCATCTTCATCGCCACCACCGTTGTTGATTTCATCATCTACCGTTGTATCGTTGTTCGGATCGGTATCTGGTTGTGAGTCAACATCGGTTGGAGGTGTGTTGGTACTGTCTGTATCGTTATCTGCACTTGTTATCTCAGCAATATTGGTCATGTTGCTTGAGCTTGCTCCGGCAGCTACTGTTAATGTAATGTCTAACGCTATGCTATCGCCTGCCGCCAATGGGCTGCTATATTTGCTACTGCGTCTGCTCCGCTTGCTGTCCATAGTGGGCTTGCGCCTGCATTGAACGTGAAGCCTGCTGGTATGGCATCTAATACATCTACATCATATGCTGCTACATTGCCTTGGTTAAATACGGTGATAGTGAATACTACATCATCGCCAATAT
The DNA here is from genome assembly GCA_016714535.1 of Bacteroidota bacterium. Lineage (NCBI taxonomy): Bacteria > Pseudomonadati > Bacteroidota > Bacteroidota bacterium. Next base: position 68,644 of record JADKDR010000010.1, on the reverse strand, counting down.
TTACCGGAGTTACCTGTGCTGTTGTTTTGCGTAAAGCAAGGTCAAATATTTGTGGTACATAACCCGCATCTATTGTTGGATTGTTTACATCCAAACCGGTTAATGCTGTATTGATAGTTACGATTCCTGATTGACCTAAGTTGTTTGCATCGTTGTTGCCATCTACTTGTGGGAGCCTGGTCAACTACGCCTGTTAAGCCGATTGCATTTGGTGCATTCAATGGGAACTGTACATAGTATGTTCCTGACTGTAAGCTATCGAATGTAGTAACCTGGGTTACCGTTTACATCGTTTGCTGTTACAGTGCTATCTAACAGATTGCCTGAGCCATCGTATAGATAAACAGTTAATCCATTGATACCATTGCTTGCTGGCTCATCTTGTAATCCATTCTGATTATCATCATACCATAAGTAGTTTCCTAATGATCCTAATACGTTCGCTAATGGAACTGTTGCAGGGTCATTGTCATCTTCATCGCCACCACCATTGTTGATTTCATCATCTACCGTTGTATCGTTGTTCGGATCGGTATCTGGTTGTGAGTCAACATCGGTTGGAGGTGTGTTGGTACTGTCTGTATCGTTATCTGCACTTGTTATCTCAGCAATATTGGTCATGTTGCTTGAGCTTGCTCCGGCAGCTACTGTTAATGTAATGTCTAACGCTATGCTATCGCCTGCCGCTAATGGCCGTCTATATTTGCTACTGCGTCTGCTCCGCTTGCTGTCCATAGTGGGCTTGCGCCTGCATTGAACGTGAAGCCTGCTGGTATGGCATCTAATACATCTACATCATATGCTGCTACATTGCCTTGGTTAAATACGGTGATGGTGAATACTACATCATCGCCAATATTTACCGGTGTAACTTGTGCTGTTGTTTTGCGTAAAGCAAGGTCAAATATTTGTGGTACATAACCTGCATCTATCGTTGGATTGTTTACATCCAAACCGGTTAATGCTGTGTTGATGGTTACGATTCCTGATTGACCTATTGCATTTGCATCGTTGTTGCCATCTACTTGTGGAGCCTGGTCAACTACGCCTGTTAAGCCGATTGCATTTGGTGCATTCAATGGGAACTGTACATAGTATGTTCCTGATTGTAAGCTATCGAATAAGTAGTAACCTGGGTTACCATTTACATCATTAGCTGTTACGGTGCTGTCTAACAGATTGCCTGAGCCATCGTATAAGTAAACAGTTAATCCATTGATACCATTGCTTGCTGGCTCATCTTGTAATCCATTCTGATTATCATCATACCATAAGTAGTTTCCTAATGATCCTAATACGTTCGCTAATGGAACTGTTGCAGGGTCATTGTCATCTTCATCGCCACCACCGTTGTTGATTTCATCATCTACCGTTGTATCGTTGTTCGGATCGGTATCTGGTTGTGAGTCAACATCAGTTGGAGGTGTGTTGGTGCTGTCTGTATCGTTATCTGCACTTGTTATCTCAGCAATATTGGTCATGTTGCTTGAGCTTGCTCCGGCAGCTACTGTTAATGTAATGTCTAACGCTATGCTATCGCCTGCCGCTAATGGGCCTGCTATATTTGCTACTGCGTCTGCTCCGCTTGCTGTCCATAGTGGGCTTGCGCCTGCATTGAACGTGAAGCCTGCAGGTATTGCATCCTGTACATCTACATCATAAGCCGCTACGTTACCCTGGTTGAATACGGTGATAGTGAATACTACATCATCGCCAATATTTACCGGAGTTACCTGTGCTGTTGTTTTGCGTAAAGCAAGGTCAAATATTTGTGGTACATAACCTGCATCTATCGTTGGATTGTTTACATCCAAACCGGTTAATGCTGTGTTGATGGTTACGATTCCTGATTGACCTATTGCATTTGCATCGTTGTTGCCATCTACTTGTGGAGCCTGGTCAACTACGCCTGTTAAGCCGATTGCATTTGGTGCATTCAATGGGAACTGTACATAGTATGTTCCTGACTGTAAGCTATCGAATGTGTAGTAACCTGGGTTACCGTTTACATCGTTTGCTGTTACCGTGCTATCTAACAGATTGCCTGAGCCATCGTATAGATAAACAGTTAATCCATTGATACCATTGCTTGCTGGCTCATCTTGTAATCCATTCTGATTATCATCATACCATAAGTAGTTTCCTAATGATCCTAATACGTTCGCTTAATGGAACTGTTGCAGGGTCATTGTCATCTTCATCGCCACCACCGTTGTTGATTTCATCATCTACCGTTGTATCGTTGTTCGGATCGGTATCTGGTTGTGAGTCAACATCAGTTGGAGGTGTGTTGGTGCTGTCTGTATCGTTATCTGCACTTGTTATCTCAGCAATATTGGTCATGTTGCTTGAGCTTGCTCCGGCAGCTACTGTTAATGTAATGTCTAACGCTATGCTATCGCCTGCCGCTAATGGGCCTGCTATATTTGCTACTGCGTCTGCTCCGCTTGCTGTCCATAGTGGGCTTGCGCCTGCATTGAACGTGAAGCCTGCTGGTATGGCATCTAATACATCTACATCATGCTGCTACATTGCCTTGGTTAAATACGGTGATGGTGAATACTACATCATCGCCAATATTTACCGGAGTTACCTGTGCTGTTGTTTTGCGTAATGCAAGGTCAAATATTTGTGGTACATAACCTGCATCTATCGTTGGATTGTTTACATCCAAACCGGTTAATGCTGTGTTGATGGTTACGATTCCTGATTGACCTATTGCATTTGCATCGTTGTTGCCATCTACTTGTGGAGCCTGGTCAACTACGCCTGTTAAGCCGATTGCATTTGGTGCATTCAATGGGAACTGTACATAGTATGTTCCTGACTGTAAGCTATCGAATAAGTAGTAACCTGGGTTACCGTTTACATCGTTTGCTGTTACCGTGCTATCTAACAGATTGCCTGAGCCATCGTATAGATAAACAGTTAATCCATTGATACCATTGCTTGCTGGCTCATCTTGTAAGCCATTCTGATTATCATCATACCATAAGTAGTTTCTAATGATCCTAATACGTTTCGCTAATGGAACTGTTGCAGGGTCATTGTCATCTTCATCGCCACCACCGTTGTTGATTTCATCATCTACCGTTGTATCGTTGTTCGGATCGGTATCTGGTTGTGAGTCAACATCGGTTGGAGGTGTGTTGGTACTGTCTGTATCGTTATCTGCACTTGTTATCTCAGCAATATTGGTCATGTTGCTTGAGCTTGCTCCGGCAGCTACTGTTAATGTAATGTCTAACGCTATGCTATCGCCTGCCGCTAATGGGCCTGCTATATTTGCTACTGCGTCTGCTCCGCTTGCTGTCCATAGTGGGCTTGCGCCTGCATTGAACGTGAAGCCTGCTGGTATGGCATCTAATACATCTACATCATATGCTGCTACATTGCCTTGGTTAAATACGGTGATAGTGAATACTACATCATCGCCAATATTTACCGGAGTTACCTGTGCTGTTGTTTTGCGTAAAGCAAGGTCAAATATTTGTGGTACATAACCTGCATCTATCGTTGGATTGTTTACATCCAAACCGGTTAATGCTGTGTTGATGGTTACGATTCCTGATTGACCTATTGCATTTGCATCGTTGTTGCCATCTACTTGTGGAGCCTGGTCAACTACGCCTGTTAAGCCGATTGCATTTGGTGCATTCAATGGGAACTGTACATAGTATGTTCCTGACTGTAAGCTATCGAATGTAGTAACCTGGGTTACCGTTTACATCGTTTGCTGTTACGGTGCTATCTAACAGATTGCCTGAGCCATCGTATAGATAAACAGTTAATCCATTGATACCATTGCTTGCTGGCTCATCTTGTAATCCATTCTGATTATCATCATACCATAAGTAGTTTCCTAATGATCCTAATACGTTCGCTAATGGAACTGTTGCAGGGTCATTGTCATCTTCATCGCCACCACCATTGTTGATTTCATCATCTACCGTTGTATCGTTGTTCGGATCGGTATCTGGTTGTGAGTCAACATCGGTTGGAGGTGTGTTGGTACTGTCTGTATCGTTATCTGCACTTGTTATCTCAGCAATATTGGTCATGTTGCTTGAGCTTGCTCCGGCAGCTACTGTTAATGTAATGTCTAACGCTATGCTATCGCCTGCCGCTAATGGGCCTGCTATATTTGCTACTGCGTCTGCTCCGCTTGCTGTCCATAGTGGGCTTGCGCCTGCATTGAACGTGAAGCCTGCTGGTATGGCATCTAATACATCTACATCATATGCTGCTACATTGCCTTGGTTAAATACGGTGATGGTGAATACTACATCATCGCCAATATTTACTGGTGTTACTTGTGCTGTTGTTTTGCGTAATGCAAGGTCAAATATCTGTGGTACATAACCTGCATCTATCGTTGGATTGTTTACATCCAAACCGGTTAATGCTGTGTTGATGGTTACGATTCCTGATTGACCTATTGCATTTGCATCGTTGTTGCCATCTACTTGTGGAGCCTGGTCAACTACGCCTGTTAAGCCGATTGCATTTGGTGCATTCAATGGGAACTGTACATAGTATGTTCCTGACTGTAAGCTATCGAATAAGTAGTAACCTGGGTTACCGTTTACATCGTTTGCTGTTACGGTGCTATCTAACAGATTGCCTGAGCCATCATATAGATAAACAGTTAATCCATTGATACCATTGCTTGCTGGCTCATCTTGTAATCCATTCTGATTATCATCATACCATAAGTAGTTTCCTAATGATCCTAATACGTTCGCTAATGGAACTGTTGCAGGGTCATTGTCATCTTCATCGCCACCACCGTTGTTGATTTCATCATCTACCGTTGTATCGTTGTTCGGATCGGTATCTGGTTGTGAGTCAACATCAGTTGGAGGTGTGTTGGTGCTGTCTGTATCGTTATCTGCACTTGTTATCTCAGCAATATTGGTCATGTTGCTTGAGCTTGCTCCGGCAGCTACTGTTAATGTAATGTCTAACGCTATGCTATCGCCTGCCGCTAATGGGCCTGCTATATTTGCTACTGCGTCTGCTCCGCTTGCTGTCCATAGTGGGCTTGCGCCTGCATTGAACGTGAAGCCTGCTGGTATGGCATCTAATACATCTACATCATATGCTGCTACATTGCCTTGGTTAAATACGGTGATAGTGAATACTACATCATCGCCAATATTTACCGGAGTTACCTGTGCTGTTGTTTTGCGTAAGGCAAGGTCAAATATTTGTGGTACATAACCTGCATCTATCGTTGGATTGTTTACATCCAAACCGGTTAATGCTGTGTTGATGGTTACGATTCCTGATTGACCTATTGCATTTGCATCGTTGTTGCCATCTACTTGTGGAGCCTGGTCAACTACGCCTGTTAAGCCGATTGCATTTGGTGCATTCAATGGGAACTGTACATAGTATGTTCCTGACTGTAAGCTATCGAATAAGTAGTAACCTGGGTTACCGTTTACATCGTTTGCTGTTACCGTGCTATCTAACAGATTGCCTGAGCCATCGTATAGATAAACAGTTAATCCATTGATACCATTGCTTGCTGGCTCATCTTGTAATCCATTCTGATTATCATCATACCATAAGTAGTTTCCTAATGATCCTAATACTATTTGAGTAACAGTTACAAAAGCAGGGTCATGATTATCTTCATCGTTTGCAGCTATTGAATCGCCTACAAAACCAAATCCATCTCCATCAATAAAGTCATCAGCTTCGGTTCCCGGTGCTCCACCAGCATCAGCATTATCTTGATCCATTGGTGAGTCATTATCATCTAACCCTTCAGAATTATCGGCTGAACTAATTTCAGCATAATTCACGAGTTGCGTTCCTGTAAAGTTTGCGTTTATCTGCAAGGTGATAGTAACTTCTGTAGAATCACCTGGCATTAAAGAGGCAACAGTGGTATTCAGGGTTGCTTTATTAAATGTAGCAGTCCAGTTAGCATCGTTTAACGACATACCTGTTGGGATATAGTCAGTAACCTGAATATTAGTTCCTTCAATATTACCCTGGTTAAATAACTGGATTGTGAAAGTTACATCACTACCAGGAGAGAACGGACCAGCAGATGAGAGCTTTTTACGTAATGCCAAGTCAAATACCTTTTCGGAAACAGGTATCAACGCTGGATCATGATCATCTTCGTCTGTTGTGGCATTTCCATCACCGGGGGTACCAGTACCATCACCACCTGTTGTGTTATCAGCAGGCGAATTAGGTTGACCACCAGCATCGTTTGTATTATCCTGATCAGGATCAGAATCGATATCAGGTTGACCATTAGCACTTGTAGCTGCACTAATTTCAGCATAGTTCACAAGTGAAGTACCAAAGAATAATGGATCAATAACCAAATCAATTGTAAGCACGGCTGAATCGCCTGCAAGCAAAGAAGCAATTGGACTTGCTAATGTTGCTGTGCTATTGCCGTTATCTGTCCAGTTAGCATCATTTACATACATGTCTGATGGGAAATAATCAGTAACATAAACATTTGATGCATCAACAGTACCCTGATTGTATACGGTAATAGTAAACGTTACAGCATTACCCGGGAAATAAGGTGCAGGAGAACTTACAATTTTAGTAAGTGCAAGATCAAAAGTACCTGCCGGAGTAATGTTTATTAAGGCCGGGTCATGATTGTCTTCATCTGTTGCATCCACGCCATCGCCAGGTGTACCAGAACCATCTCCATCAACATAGTTATCAGCAGCAGTTCCAGGTGAGCCACCGGCATCGTTTGTATTATCCTGATCTTCGGGAGAATCAAAATCGTCAAGATTCAATACATTATCGCTACCTGAAATTTCTGCATAATTAACCAGTGTAGTACCGGTATAGTTTGCATCAATTGCAAGGGTAATATCTACAGTGGTGCTTGAGCCTGAAGCAAGTGAGGCAATTGGAGTATTCAAGGTAGCAATACTTCCTGCCACTGTCCAATCAGCATCATTCAATGACATGCCTGTAGGTATATAATCTGTAATTTGAATATTGGTTCCTTCAAGTGTACCCTGATTTGTAACGGTAATTGTAAACGTTACATCGCTACCAGGTATATAAGGTGCGGAAGAAGAAACAACTTTAGTTAAGGCCAAGTCAAAGTTATCTACGTTTACTAATGCAGGATCATGATTATCTTCATCCGTAGAGTCAACGCCATCACCTGGAGTTCCTGTTCCATTACCATCCACATAGTTATCAGCACCTGAGTCGGGCTGACCACCAGCATCATTCGTATTATCCTGATCTTCCGGAGAATCAATATCATCCAATGAATAAATATTATCAGATGAACTAATTTCGGCATAATTAACCAGTTGTGATCCATTAAAATTGGCATCAATTTGTAACGTGATATTTACAACTGTTGAAGTTGCAGGCATAAGAGAAGCAATTGTTGAATTCAACGTTGCTATTCCACCTGACTCTGTCCAGTTGGCATCGTTAAGCGTCATGCCGGCAGGGATGTAATCAGATACTTGAATATTAGTACCTTCTACATTTCCTTGATTGTAAACTGTTATAGCAAAAGTTACATTGCTACCACGGCCGAATGGTCCAGCACTAGAAATTTCTTTTTTCAATGCCAGGTCAAATGACTGTGCTTCGTTTAATGTTACATGACAAGTATCAAAGCATCCGTTTGCATCTGTAACTGTAACCGTATACACTCCGCTTCCTAATCCGGTTGCAATAGTATCAGTAGACCCATTGCTCCATAAGTAAGTGTATGGAGGAGTGCCGCCCGTTGCATTAACCATTGCATAACCATCAGTTACGTTTACAGCCGTTGGATCGCTACCTGCGCATGAAACTACCACAGGAGCGGGCTGAGTGATTTGAACTGTAGCCGTTGCAGTACAGCCATAGAAATCGGTAATGGTAATGGTATAAATACCAGCTACAAGACCTGTTATCATGTCGGTGGTGTTGCCATTGCTCCAAACATATGAATATGGAGAAGTACCGTTGGCTGGAACTGCTGTTGCTGAGCCTTCACTTCCACCATTGCAAGCTATGTTGGTTGAAGATGAAATGCTAGCGGAAAGGTCACAAGGTAAAACAAGAATAAGTGCCGGGTCGCTGTTATCTTCGTCAGTTGCGGCATTTCCGTCACCAGGCGCACCCGTGCCGTCACCACCAGTTTCATTATCGGCTGGTGAATTAGGTTGACCACCTGCATCGTTGGCGTTATTATTATCTTCAGGCGAGTCAATATCATCTAATCCAAGCGCATTATCGCTAGAAGAAATTTCGGCAACGTTTATTATTTGAGTGCCGGTATAACTTACGTTTATTTTAAATGAAATTGAAACTTGCGTGCTATCACCTTTTAGTAACGAAGCAATTGGTGAATTTAAAGTAGCAATGCCACCATTATTGGTCCAGTTGGCATCATCTAAGGTCAATCCATTAGGGATGTAATCACTTATCTGAATATTTGTTGCATTTACAATACCTTGATTATAAACCATGATATTAAAAGTAACGTTGCTTCCTGCATTGAACAGTGGGCCACCTACTAATTTCTTAGTTAATGCAAGGTCAAATATTTGATCAACCTCAATTACTGCAGGGTCTTGATTATCTTCGTCAGTAGCAGCATTGTCATCTAAAGGATTGCCACTACCATCTCCATTAGTTGAATTATCGGAAGCACCGTCAGGTAAACCACCGGCATCATTGCCTTGAATAGTATCTTCCGGAGAATCAATATCAGGCAAACTCATTGAGTTAGTTGAAGAGCTAATTTCAGCATAATTTACAATTTGAAGGGTAGCATAATTTGAATCAATTGTAAATGTAATATCGCGTGAAGTACTGCTACCTCCTGCAAGGCTTGCTATTGGTGTATTAAGAACAGCATTAGCGCCACTCATACTCCAATCGGGATCATTTAATGTAAGACCGGCTGGAACGTAGTCAACCAAATTAATATTGGTACCTGTAACATTACCTTGATTGTAAACTGTTATAGTAAACGTTGCATTCTCTCCCGGAGCAAAAGGGCCACCATTAACAACTTTAGTAAGTGCTAAATCATAAACAAAGTTGAATGTAACAGAGGCCGGATCTGCATCGTCTTCATCACCACCGCCATTATTAATTTCATTATCCACTTCGGTATCGTTACCTGGGGTTTGATCAGGCTGCGAGTCAACATCCGTTGGAGGGGTGTTGCCATTATTCAAATCGTTGTCGGCAGCACTAATTTCAGCACGGTTGGTAAGACTACCACCTGCAGCTGCAGTTGCATTAACTGTTAACGTAATTAAAACAACTTGACTATCGCCAGGCAAAATTGGTCCTAAAATATTAAAGGTTGCCAAACTCGCATTAACAGGTGTCCATCCGGTGCTTGCACCTTGATTAAATGTAAATCCTGCAGGAATATAATCTGATATCTGCACATTGTATGCTTCTACATTACCTTGATTAAACACAGCAATACGGAACTGTACATTGTCGCCAATATTAACAGGACTTGTTTGCGATGTTGTTTTGCGTAAAGCTAAATCAAACACATCTGCAACAGGAACATAGCCTGCATCGATGGTTGGGTTATCTTTATCAAGACCTGGATTGTTTACATTGATAGTAACCATACCACTCTGACCAGAAGCATTAGCATCATTATTTCCATCAACTTGTGGTGCCTGATTAACAACTCCGGTTAAGCCTGTTGAATTAGGAACAGTTGTTGGGAATACAACAAAATAGTTTCCTGATGTTAATTGATCGAATAAATAATATCCTGGTTGTGCACCATTGTTAGCAGTAACAGTAGAGTCGATTAATACATCATCCCCATTACCAACAATATTGTCGGTAGAAGAGTATAAATAAACCGTTACTCCATTAATACCGTTAGCTGCAGGTTCATCCTGATTGCCATTTGCATTGTCATCATACCAAACGTAATTTCCTAAAGAGCCAAGTAGACATAAGGTATTTGGATTAAGATTTACAGTTACAGTTTGCTCTGCAGTGCAACCACCTGGTGAACGTGTAACTACTACGTTATAAACATAGGTCTCGACAGAACCAGATGAGTTATTAGTTTTTAAGAATGTTGGATTTGCAATATTGGTAGCGCTTAAGAATGCAAGAGCTCCCGGTGTAACTGCTGTCCATTGGTAGGTATATCCATTAATAGCAGGTTCGCCAAGCGGCACTGTGGTAACTCCAGGACAGGTTACCGTAGGATCAAGAATAGATGGCAATAGTGGAACATCAGAAGTACCAACTAATGCAGGTGAGCAAAGGCATGGTGCTTCTTCTATTACAGCAAGTAATGGACAAGCCAAACCTGCCGGAACATTTAACATCGTATCAAGTGTATATAATCCTCCATTAGCACCAATATTTGCTGCCACTGAAACCGTTGAGAAGAAAACATCACCTAAAGTAACTGAGCCTGATAAATCAGCATCGTTATAGAAATTAATGTTGAAAGGAGAAGATGTTGAAAATGGCAATGTTCCTGTATTTTGCATATTGATAATTACATGCAACTTTTCACCCGTTGGGGCATTGGACTGCGCGGTAGCTGTAATATCCAACAGATCAATAATTGGGCGATTGATATAGATAGCATCTTCATCGCTGCCTAATATATTAGCTATTAGGCAAACCTGACCATTATCAATACATACTGCATTGAAATTTTGATTTACCGAAACTTCTAATGGAACCTCAAATACATCGCAAGCAAGCAATGGATTCAGGGTCATGTTAGCAATAAACACCATTGAATCCTTAACAAGAATACCAGCCTTCATAGGGAATCGGTAAACGGTACCACCTGTATCCGGAATTACGGTAGGTGGATTGGGAGAATTACGCACCGGAGTGACAGAAGTTAAAGTAGCTCCATCGAATACTACAAAATCTATATATTCAGCTGCTTTGGTCTTTCTTGGGACATTATTCTTAATGGATATTCTTACAGGAACCGAATTAACAGAGCATGAATTGGCACTATCAACCGAAATATTTACAATGTAGTTATTAACTCCAGATGGAGCTCCTTTGATATAAATAGGTGATGTTATCTGATTGGTAGCACTTGCTTTACTTCCACAAGCTTTTTTTCCATTGGCATCAAATAGGAACTTAGAACGATTCTTAATATCACAAGGAGTAGTTTTTGCTCTAAATCTTACTTTGAATTCATTCATTGGAAAAGATAATATACCGGGCAATCCATTAGCACCAATGGTGCTTGCTACCGAAGGCTCATTATATACATACCAATAAAAACTATTTCCAATTTTGGTTGGATCAGCAATTGTGACCCAATTGCCACTGCCCGAAGGATATTCTAACTGAGAAGTACCCGATACAATAACTACCCCAATCAGTGGACTCATAATAAACTGGGCATAAGGCTGATAAATGGTTCCGACTTGCGCACTGCGTATGGCTATTTCATAACCAAACTCTTCACACAAATCAAGTGTATCGGCAGGATCAGGCTTATCAGTAATAATCAATTGTAATTGTGCTTTAGTAGGAACCTCTTTCAATTCCTGGAAATTTAGGTTACACAGATTACTTAAGTCACTAATATTTGTGGGGTACAAGCCACTGCAATCATAGCCCGACATTACTGTTATGCTATCGCGTTTACAACCGGTTATGGTAGCGCATACCACTACGCATTTTGTTGTATTTGCAGGGATGCTAGATAATTGGAACATGCCATTAACAGGAGTGTAATCTGCAAAGTGAATTGCAGTATCGCCATTACAAGGATATTCCCAAACTTTGTTTATGGTAATTCCATTTACTCCTGGTTTTTCAGCAAGCCATGGGGCCACTATAGTAGAACTGGATTGATTGTAAAGGTTAACCAACCAATAAACGTTTTTGCCATTGGCATTAACTGTTGGTGTGGCTGTTGTTATAGCTAAAGCTGAACCGGTCTGAAAATTCTCGGCATTCCATAAGCCGGGTCTGGTTTCAGAAGCTAACTTACAATCAAATGTAGGCTCATTATCAAATTCGGCTGTCCAGGGTAAGTTATATTGATTGACCGGATCGCAACCATTTCTGTAATATATCTTTACCGTATACCAATAATAATTATTTGATTGCTCTTCGAGCGGAATGGGGCCTCCATTTATGCCGAGCTTACTTGTCCAATCGTACGTAACAAGCCCCGAAGAATAAGAAGCGGGATTTATAGAGCCATAATTTTTCCATCCATAATATGGAGAGTACACATAAAGCTCAGCGCTATCAAGTTGAGCCCCATTTGGCAAACCTATAGTCCAAACCGTAGGAGAAATTATATTTCTAACCTCATTTGGGAAGGTAGCAAAATTTCCATGATGTCCACCATATAAAGTAAAATCAACAATACCGCTGCCGCAACCAGATGGAGTTTGCGACACATTTACTGTTGTTTGCCATGTAATAGCCCTCGTTCTGAAATAATCATACAAAATCATGCATCCAAAATTATTGGAAGGAGATGGTTCTGTAGCACTATAAGGATCGGGACCCACTTTGCCTTGCACATAAACTCTATTATCGCTCCAACTTACGTTTTGTGATGCAAGCTTAAAGTTTGCCAATATGGTAATTGAATCACCCTGGTCAAAATTATGACCACAAGCGCTTAAGTCTATGGTTGAAGTAAACTGATGCAAATTAGCCGTAAGGTTGCAATTGATATAGGAACCAGTACTAGCATCATAGATTGAAGCAGTTATGGTTTGCCATTCAGGCCCAAAGGTATTAGCTGAGCCTATTCCGTTAATTTGCAAAAATCCCTGGTTCCAATTGGTTGCCGCATTGGGGTTATATACCACTCCAGTATATTTTAGTTGGAATACATCGCAACTTAAACCCATCTTTTTATTTATTAAAGAGGGATCGGCAAGTGAAGTATTATCAGCAATTTGATCATTGTTAGCATCCTGATATCCAATTGTTATACGGTATATATCAACATCGAGGCCGTTTAACCCTTCGCAAGGATTATTAGCTAAAACGCCATAAGGACACTCGAGTTCAATGTACCAATATGCAGGACCATTTGGATCGCCCCCATAACAGCCGTAAGCAAATGAGCAAGAGCAGGCTGCCGAAGGCGTTACCACCGTTTTCATTTGAACATTTCCACCGGTTCCGCATTTTGTAGGATCAGTAGAACCGGTAAGGGTAATGCATATATCAGCATAATTATCAAATGCATTTACCGGAAAATTACCAGCCCCATCAGCAACATTATAGCGAAGTGTAAGCGTGTTACCACTAAGAAGAGGGAAGCCGGCAGCCATTGGATAATCAAAGCCATTGCCTAGTTTATAGCTTATGTAATCGCCAGGTATATAATTTAAATTATCTGGTATAGTAAATACAAATTCAGCATATCCGGTATTATCCATTTGTGGAGGAAAAATGACCAAGTCATTTAAACAAAAAGTATCCTTCTGACCTGGCCTGGCAAACAGGTTAAAGCTTGGATCGGAGTTAAAGTAATATGTTGAGTAGTCATAAGTAGGAGCAGTGGCATCATATCCAATCCAACCGGTACCATTATAGCTAGATGATCCACCACAGGTGTTAAATCCTACAATTTCAGCATAATAGTCATAATAATAGTCATTGTTTACTACACACATGTTGGGCTGACAAGCTCTTATTAAGTCAAATGCAATAGTCTTGGATTGCCCCGGAGCAAGTGTACCTATATCAACCAATGCCCTGGTTGCACCGCCAGAAGCAACAGTGCCATAGAAAAAGCTTGGAGCTGCAATAACTGTATGAGTAACAGAACTGCCATCAACCGTAAAATTATTTACATACGATAACCCCCCGCCTCCGGCATTCCATGATGGAGCGTAAATGGTAACTTGGGTATTGAACGCTGTATCGGTACCTGAGTTAGTATACGTAATAGAATGTTGAAATGGCTGTGATGCGCATGCAGGAATTGCAGGCTTTGTAAACGTGTATGTGAAACCAATATTAAAAGAAGGAGTTGTGTTAGCCCATGATGCTCCCGCTATATCCTGATCGCTAATATCGGTTGAGTTAGTAACAGGACATTGATTATTGCCATTACATCCATAATAGGCATTGTAGTCAGTTTGATTTGAGCCGCTGCTACCACCACCACAAAACTGAAATGTTCCGGGAAGTTTTACCGTTTCGGTAAAAGATATTTGTTCATTTCCATCAAGATAATTATTACCATTACCAATACTTGTAAAATCATTGATAATAAATGTTCCATTTACAAAAGGTAACGCAGTACTACCTTGCACTCCCGAAACCGCAACTACTTGTAACCCATTATCATTGACTTCGTCAATTCTTATTTCGGGCACTTTACCAAAACCACCATTACGAACAGTAACGGTTCTGGTAAACGTTGAGCCTGGTAGTCCTGAATAAGACTGATTACTAATTGAAACAATTGTTAAAGCTGCATAGCGAACATTGTATTGGTCTGATAGATTGCCGGTACTGCCACCCGAACCACTAAATTCATAGTTGTTCTCTTGTATGGCGCTATTGATTCTACCGCAGTAAGCTCTTGCCTGAAAACTCAATGTAACTATATCACCCGGATTCATATCAACCAGGTTAATAACCGGAGCGCTTGGGTTGCTTATATTTCCTTCAGAAACAAATGCGGTACCACTGGCACTGCCAGGTACGTAGACTACATCAGTAGGTAGATTTAATGTAACTGAGTTACTTGTTGTAGAGTCAATGCATTCAAAAGTAACGGTAAAGTTTTTTGCTTCAGCACATACATCCAATGGATCGGTGCTAATAGGCACAGTAGATGTAATATCAACCTGTGCATTTACATTAGGTGTTGCAAACGATAGTGCAGCAACTCCTAAAATGGCTAAAGTAACTTTGCTGGTATACGCAGTTTCCTTAAGCTTTTTAATTGATTTGATAAAATTTCGTATCATATTTTTATTTGTTTGTTTTAATTATTGGTTTTTTAAAAAAGGATTGGGTAATCCTGAGTGTCAAAGTGCCATTGAATATTGAAAATTTTCGCTGGCAAGAGTGGAATTGAAAAGTAGTAGTCCACCAGATTTATTATGTAAGTCACTTCCGCGCGGATAGCAATTGATGAGAAGTCTCATCCTGAATTTGAATAAAAATTCAGCACTATCAAGGCAGAAGAATAAAAGATAAGATTTAAATTTTGATTTTGATTTTAAATAAAGGGTACCATTTATAAAACAATTGCATAACACCAGCATAACGCATACTAGGTGCCATTGTAACAATGAGACCTTGCCATTAGGATAATAGTTAAGCAAATTGGAGTAGTTCATAATCTCTTTAAAAAGTGAGTTATTGAAAGTTGACGTTGCTGTTAATTAAACAGTTGGCCATCAGGCTTAATACGAGCACCAGGCTTCAACTTTTGCGAAACGCCATTGTTGATGTACGTTCCATCGCGCTTTATAAAAATAGTTTTACCAACTATCACTTCATTCAACGCTTTGGTCAGGACGTTTTTTTGACACAAATAAATTTTGTCGCCAATAAATACATAACAATCCTCACTAAGGTAGGTTGTACATGTAAGGTCAGGCCAAATCTGTTGTGATTGTTGATTTTGCTGCACTTGTGCGTTTGCACCGGCAGCACAAAAAATGCAAAATGCGGCAATTGCCATTAACATAACGTGTTTCGAAAAAAGATTTCTCATAATTATAAAAGTTTTAAAAAAATAAATTTTAAAAGTCAAAAAATCCGTAGAAGCCACTACTACGGCACCTTAGCGCGTATTTGGAATTGAATATATTTAGCTTAAAAGTTCATCAAAAATTCCACGTGCTGGCCAAAATCTGAAAGAGCGAAAGCAGTACAACTGCCTAAAAATTGAAAATCTAGGCAAATGAAACTAAAATTTAAACACCAAAATAAAACAAATTGGTATTTGACACCAATAATTTGGCGAATGTTTAAAATTTAGACTAGCCAAAACACCCATCTGGACCCTGAATAATATTTTACAATATATTTTGCCAATATATTTTATATATTAACACCAATACAGATTAACTATACCAAAATTATAAATATGAAATAAAAATATTTTACCAAAATACTTATTAACAAATTTTTTGAAAGTTTTGTAAAATGCTGGGTGGAACAAAAACGATGATTAAAAATTTTCGTGCAAAAAATCGAAAAAGCATGAACCCTTTTTAGCGAATGGGCACATCAATTTTTTACAAAAACTGACACTACAGCTTGCCGTCCTTTTGTTATATCCAACTATGAAAATAAATGTTGAAAATTGCGCTCCCGATTTATGAAAAACTAGTTTTTCGTCTTCAATAATTTCTTAATTATTACAATTTGACCAAGGTGGTAATGTATATGTTCAATTAATCCTAAAATATTTCGGTAGTAGGTTCCATACTTTTCTTTGACAAAAATTTCGCCCAACCGGGCTTCTTCTATCGCTTCAATTTTTTTACAAAGTTGCCTTGCCCCGGCATATACAGATTGAAGAAAATGCTCCCACTCCTCCCTCGTATTTATCGTAGGATGATTGAAACTAAACTTATCATTTGAATCTAACTCTTCATTATTAAGTACTTTGGTAATTGCCATTACAAAATAATGAATATGATAAACAAGGGCTACTATGGTATTGAAGTGCTCCTGTTTAGTAGTTGCCTCCTCTACGGTTACTTCACTTAAAGTATCGCGCAGGTTAACCCATGTCCAGTTTCCGCCAAAATAAACTTCGTATAAGTGTTTTGATAATTGACCGGTGCTATTCATTTTTCTAATTGTTTATTTTAATATCTACTTCCAACTATGTTTGCTAATTGCATATATATATATGTATTCATATATATATGTATACCATGACCAAGTTACCTCTTTGGCTACCTGGTAAACTGGCTGAACTTTATTTTATTGAAAATTATCATAATAGGTTAAGTCCTTTAAAATTTTAACATCTCGAATTTCGAAAATGGTACAAATGGGCAACTCGAAACGTGCGCGGTCAGGCGCAGTGCCAGAAGAAACAAACTCAACAATCATTATCTCCCGAAGGGTACATGGAAATTACAGAATCGTGTACATCCGGAATCATCATATTTAGCTCCTTGTATTTTTTAATAATATCGGATTGTGAGATCTTAATACTTTTTACTCCGAAAGCAGGATCTTTCATTTCTGGAGTTTCAGAATACATGGCAGCCATTTTTTCCCAGTCATGATTATTAAATAATTCATGGTATGATTTAATAATATGCTTAACGTCAATACTGCTTTTATCGTTCAATTCATTTTTCTGAGTAGCATTTTGGCAAGCCATTATGATCATCATAGCAGGCAATGCTATCAGGAATATTTTTTTCATTAGTTAATTGCTTTGGAATTCGTGCAAGCAAAAATATTGCTTTTAAGGAATAAGCAAATAGCAAATCTGCTATTTCCCATAGAATGCTAAAAGTTGCTAGAGTTAATTCAACCTATTAAAAGCACATCCCATTTATTGGTCATAGAATTTTGGAGTACTTAAAGTGTAATGGCATCGTACGCAAATTTCATCATTCGTGTACGTATGTTTTGAGTCACTAATTTGTTGTTTGCTGCATTAGGATGCACGCGGTTCGAAAGAAAAATAAAAACGAGCTGTTTTTCAGGATCGGCCCAGGCACAAGTTCCGGTGAAACCGGTATGGCCAAAAGTTTTTGATGAAGCTGCATCGCATGTTGGGCTATTAGTACCCTTGTCTGGTTTGTCAAATATTAGTCCTCTTCGGTTGTTGCTATCTTTAAAATATTTTGCCGTAAAAAAGTCTACCGTTTCTGAACGCATATAGGTATAGTTACCATATTTTCCTCCTTGCATCAGCATTTGCATAATTACAGCTAATGAGTAACCGTTGGCAAACACACCTGCATGTCCAGATACACCACCTAGCATAGCCGCAGCCATATCGTGCACATGTCCTTGTACCAATTGCTTTCGCCATCCAGTATCATTTTCGGTTGGCACAATTTGCCCTTTGCCAAATTTATCCAAGGGGTTATAGGTGATGCGCGTTAGTCCCATTGGTTTATAGAAGTTGTCTTCTACATATTTATTAAGAGGCATACCTGTAATATTTTCAACCATACGTTGGGTTAAAATAAGACTTAGGTCTGAATAAACGTACTGCCCTCGCTTACCTAAAGGTGACATCAATATTTCTTTGGTTATGGTATTGAGGTACTTCGGGTTCATATAAATAGAGTCGGCCACGGGAATTGAAAAAGCTGCGCTTTTTGTTTTTGAATAAATGCCATTTATATACCTTCCTTTTGCATCTATTGTTTGCTGATAAAATGGAATCCAGCTTTTGAGACCTGCCTGATGAGTAAGTATATCTTCTACCAACAAATCTATCTTATTCGATTTTCTTAACTCAGGCACATAAAAAGACATCCGTTGTTTTAAGTCTATTTTTCCTTCATCATACAGCTTCATTACTGCTAAAGCGGTTGATGTCATTTTGGTAACTGAAGCAATATCAAATAGCGATTGCGAAGTAACCGGTAAACTTCCTGCCTCGTATGTGTAATGCCCAAATGATTTATTATAAATGACATTTCCCTTGTAAGCCACAACCACCGCGCAACCAGGAAACACCTTATTATTTATACACTCAAGTGCAAGGCTATCAATGTTGGCTAAGGTGGCATTATTTAATTTTAATTCACAGGGAGGGCTTAGTGTTAAAATATTACTGGCCATGGTAGTTTGCAAACCTGTATATAAATTAAAATCGGGATTGGGCCTGGCCGGCAATTTACCCATCGTATTGAGTGCACCAAAAAGTGCTTGCGCAGTATATACAGCCGGAAGGTAAGTGTCTTCGTATGACAATAATATCGTTTTGCAATTATTAATTCCGCTTAACACATTGAGGGTATAGAGGTTACCAAAAACCACAACTATAAGATCTGTGCGATTACTAAGTGCAGTAATCACCTGTGTCATTTGAGGAGTAATATTAAAATTGAGATTGCTTCGGATAGATGTGTTATGGAAACTCAATATTACTTCCTGATAAGTAGCTAATTTATTTATCAATGAATCAAAATCGGGGTTGCTCAATTCCTGCTTCAAGGCAAAATTATCGCACGAACTATAATAGGACAAACTTTGCTGAAAATAATTATTAATAGTATCGTTCACTACTAACGATGCCCTGCGGGTATTATCAATATGCAAGGGTATTTTGCTCTCATCATTGCGAAGCAAGGTGATGGACTTATAATATAATGAGTTGGTCAACTCATTGACATTTATATTATCGTTAAGCGTTGAGAAGATTTTTGTTTGATCAATGGGCTTTACTTTATCGAGGCCGCACCAGTGTTTGGCCATTAATATTTTTTTTACGCTTTTATAAACTTGGTTTGAGTCGAGCCTGCCGGTTGCAAAGGCATCTTTAATCTTAATTACAGCAAGTGGTATATCGCCACTCAATAATAAAATATCATTTCCTGCCTCCAGCGCGCGCACTTCAATTTCGCCTGACGGAAAATTGGCAGTTACACCTTTCATATTTAAAGCATCGGTAAAAACAAGACCTTTAAACTTAAGCTTATCTTTAAGCAAGCCATTGATAATTTTACTGCTAAGCGTAGATGGAATATTGTTTCCACTATCCAATGCGGGAATATTTAAATGTGCCACCATAACGCTACCCAATCCTTCGCGCATCAAGTGCTTAAAAGGATATAACTCTACGGTGTCTATTTCATGTGCAGGTTGATTGATTACTGGTAGGGTAAAATGCGAATCGCTTTCGGTATTACCATGCCCCGGAAAATGTTTGCCGCAAGCCAACACGTTATGATCTTGCAAGGCACGCATATAATAAAGGCCCTTGCGGGCAACATCTATTTTGTTTTCGCCAAACGAACGACTATTAATTATTGGGTTAAGCGGATTATTATTTATATCGATGCATGGAGCAAAGTTTACATGTATTCCCATTGCTTTGCATTGCCTTGCAATCTCTGCACCCATTTCATAAATAAGGCTTTCATCTTGCAGTGCCCCTAAGGTCATTTGTCGGGGAAACCTAATGGTGCTGTCTAAACGCATATTCAATCCCCATTCGCCATCAATGCCAATCATTAATGGCACTTTCGAATCCTTTTGAAATTGGTTTGTTAATACCGCCTGCCGGTAAGGTCCTCCTTGAAAGAAACAGATACCTCCAATTTTTTGAATACTAATAAGGCTATCTATCTCGGATTTGTTGTAATGCTCGCCCCCACTCCATGCTGCAGCCATAAACAGCTGCCCTATTTTTTCATCCGTAGTCAGGGTTTTAAAAACTGAATCAGCCCATTGCTTTGCTTTGTTGGAATAAAAAGGTGGATCGATATCCTTGGCAGGCAGCATACTCAGGCTTACGTATACACCTATAGTTAACAGCAACCAAAAGAAAAAATTTTTCATAGCAGATATTTGCGGGGCACAAATATAATGCCCCATGCTAAAAGCCTACTACAATAATTGTAGAAAGTGGTTAAAGTTATCTACATAAGGTAAAGGGCAAGAGTGCGCTCCCGTGTCCGAAAAATCCGTTCACTCAATTTTAATAAACCTGGGCATAGCATAGAATTGTGCGGCTTATAAACGAATGGACAAAGGCAGTAGAACTAGAAGCGGTATATGTTGCCATTGTATACAATCATCTCTTTACTGTAAATTTTTAGACAAATACTTGTGTATTGCTAAATACCTTCGTTGGTGCGAGCTTGTTGCTCGTGCCGATAAATAATTTAATCTTTCACGCGTTTGGAGGAGTCTCCGACTACGTCTTTTTCTAATACAATCTCCGATTGTGTTATACAAATTAATCTCTCAGTCTAGCTTTATTCTTTTATAGCCTTGACTCATTTTTTTTAGCACAAATATAAATCCGAGATTTATTTACATTTTTGGCGTAGTCAGAGACTACGCCAAACAGGGTAATTTGCTCTACCTAACCTTAACTTAAAACTTACAGAATTAATTACTTGTTTTTGAAAATGCCGAAATAAATTGAATCGTTTTTGAATCAACAAAAACGAAATAATAGCCATTCTCGAGCATGCTTATATCAATTACTTGCGAATGCTTTTGGCTATAATCTAATACTGTTTTTAAGCATATTCTACCCGAAACATCTGAAATGCTAATTGTTGCCGCATCTACAAGAGCACTATTTTCTATTGTAATTTCATCCTTTGCAGGATTCGGAAATATGAGGCAATTACTATTTGATCTTGATTGCAAAGTACGAAGTGGATTTGTTGTAAAAGCCTTAAGCACACTCCATGGTGAAAATACGTTGGGGTTTTTCTTACATTTCGTTCTGAGTTTAAATTGATATTTAGTTGCTGCTAATAAATTTTGTAAATGTGCACTGCTAATAGTGGGTCCGAAGGATAATCTTGCCCAAACGGTAGTGCCCACTTTGCGGTAAAAAAGGTTGTACCCTTTTGCTCCAGTAATGGTATCCCAAGTAATAATTGCCGATGATGCACTTATTGAATTTACTTTAACATTATTGGGCGGCATACAAATATTATTTTGTGTAACTATGACTGTATCCGTTTGTGTTACACATCCCAACGTATTGTGCGAAATGGTAGCATAATAGCTGCCAGGATTGCTAACCACGATAGTATCTGTAGTAGCGCCATTGCTCCAAAGAAAGGATGCACTTTCGTAATTGGTAGTTGTTAATGTTACGGTTTGATTGCTGTCGAGGGCCAATGATCCTTTAACAATAATGTTTGGTTGGGTATCGCAATAATTTATTTTTACAATCCACATATCAAAGCTGCCGTAGTTGAAGGTAATGTCGCTCTTACCAGCAATGGCATTGGGTTTGGAAGACGAAAAACCGATGCCTGCATAGCCACCATCTTTCATTTTTACAATATCATTGAGGTGGTCCCAGCTACCACCTCCAAAATTCTTTTGCCAAACCACATTCAATGATGAGTCAATTTTAAAAAGCCAGTAATCTGAATATCCTTTATTGGCCGAAACATCAAGATCGTTTGATTCGCTAGTTGCTCCAATGGTGTATCCACCATCAGGATTGGGATCTATCCTAAAACCTTCATCACCCTTGCTGCCCCCAAATGATTTCTGCCAAATGAGTGCACCATTGTTGCTATTTAATTTTAAAATCCAGCAGTCAGTAAGTCCATGATTATTTGTTACATCGCCATCGTTAGCAGAATTTTTGCCTGCCACCAGAATATGACCATCTCTATCAACAGTACAATGGTATGCTCTGTCTTGCAACGAGCTACCATATTGTACACTCCATAATAGTGTTCCATTTGAACTGATACGAGCAGTCCATACATCTTCGTCTCCTTTGGTAGAAGTGCCTGCTAAATCGCCATCTGTACATTGTGCATTTCCTGTAAAAACAAAATCACCATTGTCCATTTCGATTATGGATCTTACACGTTCTTCTTTGCTTCCTCCGAAACATTTTTGCCAAATAATACTCCCGTCATTAGCGTTCACCTTTACAAGCCAAACATCATACGAACCATGATTGCCGCTTACATCGCCATCATTGGAACGCGAATAGCCGGCCATCAAATAATGGCCATCGCTGGTTTGTATCACGCTCCGGCCTCCTTCTTCAAGTGTGCCGCCATAGCATTTTTCCAAATGATATTGCCTGCTGTGTCTAACTTTAATAGCCAATAGTCGTTATTGCCTTTATTGCCAGACACATCGCCATCATTTGACTTTACACTTCCAAAAGCCAGTATAGTGAAATCTGAATTTTCAGTTGCATAACGACATTTGTCATATAAACGACCGCCATAAGATTTAGACCATACCAAATTACCAAGCGCATCAAGTTTTATTATCCACCAATCGTAATCGCCATTATTGGATGTGATAAGGCCATCGTTACTTAATGAATGCCCACCACAAATAATTCCACCACTGTGTGTTGTTTCACTTCCAAAGGGTTGCTCAGAATTTGACCCTCCATAATTTTTTTGCCATGTTAATGTTGGTTGGCTATAGGCTTTGAAGGCAAGAAGAATGACGAGTAGAAAGAATAAGTATTTTTCATTTTATATAATAAAGTTTCAATGTTAATAATTATTGTCCGACTAAAATAGATAATAAAATCTATCTGGCCTCAACTTTACTCAACTCTTAATTGCTCACTTTGTGCCTTACTGTTGGGTATTGTTCTTTTTAGATTCACTTAAGGTTATTCTTATTCGTGTTCTCCTCTAATACTTTGGCTGCATGGAATTCCACTTTCATGTTTTATTATTAGTACAGACGGCTAAAAATAAAATGATAGCTATTTTGCAATTCGTATTTGAGCGGTTGCGCTCCTTCACTCCTTTTTAAAGCAGAGATAGCAATTGCCGCTTTGTTGCTCTTGCAACATGCTACTTTTTTACACAGGAGTTTAGCATGTTGGGCGCAGTCACGGTTTTAATACACCAACCAAAAAAAAACCCTTCCTAAATTACCTTACTCGTGTAAAATTTAAAATTTAAAGTTCTCTAAAAATTTGGTGGTGTAATTTCCTTTTCGAAAATCTTCGTGTTGCATCAACTTTTGGTGGAAAGGGATTGTTGTTTTTCCTCCCTCTATTACATACTCGCTAAGTGCTCTCGACATGGTATCAATTGCTTCTTCGCGCGTTTGTGCTACCGTTATAAGTTTGGCAATCATACTATCGTAATTGGAAGGAATAACATAACCGGCATATACATGCGAATCTACACGCACACCGTGCCCTCCCGGGTACATGTAAGTTGGTAATTTTACCGGGCGATGGACGAAATCCATTTTCTGGGTCTTCGGCATTTATGCGACATTCAATGGCATGCATGGTTGGAAAATGATTTTTTCCCGAAATAGGAACACCTGCAGCAATTTTGATTTGTTCTTTTATCAAGTCATAATTAATAACTTCTTCGGTTACGGGATGCTCAACCTGTATGCGCGTGTTCATTTCCATAAAATAGAAATTGCGATGCTTATCAACCAGAAATTCTACCGTACCCACACCTTCGTAACTCACTGCCAATGCAGCTTTGATAGCTGCTTCGCCCATGCGCTCGCGCAACTCTTTGGTCATAAATGGCGAAGGCGTTTCTTCTAGCAATTTTTGGTGCCTGCGTTGTATGCTACAATCGCGCTCACTAAGGTGGCACGCCTTTCCATATTGGTCACCGGCAATTTGTATTTCGATATGGCGAGGTTCTTCAATATATTTTTCGAGATAGATGCCATCATTACCAAATGCAGCACCTGCTTCTTGTCGTGCACTGTCCCATGCTGGTTCAAATTCTTCGGGCTTCCATATAATACGCATACCACGGCCTCCCCCACCTGCGGTGGCTTTTATGATGACCGGGTAGCCAATATCCTCGGCTATAGAAAGACCCTCGGCAACATCACTTATAAGGCCTTCACTACCCGGAATGGTTGGTACACCAGCTTTTTTCATGGTATCCTTGGCATTGCTTTTATCGCCCATGCCATCAATTTGCTCCGGAGTGGCGCCAATAAATTTTACACCATTGTCAGCACATATTTGCGAAAATTTCGAGTTTTCGGAAAGAAATCCATATCCGGGATGAATAGCATCTGCATTGGTAATTTCGGCAGCCGAAATTATATTAGCCATGTTCAGATAAGAGTCTTTACTTGGCGGTGGCCCTATACATACAGCCTCATCTGCAAATCTTACATGCAAGCTGTTTTTATCGGCAGTACTGTATACTGCCACTGTACTAATTCCCATTTCCTTACAAGTTCGAATAATACGTAAGGCTATTTCACCACGATTGGCTATTAAAATTTTTTTAAACATAAATACCTTCGATTAATATTAATAATTAATACGTCTGTTTGGAAAAACAAAGCAACAATAAAGTGATTAGCTAGGATCAACCAGATACAAGGGCTGATCATATTCTACAGGATGTGCATTTTCTACTAAAACTTTTACAATTTTTCCTGAAACGTCACTTTCAATTTCGTTAAACAATTTCATAGCCTCTATAATGGCAATTACCTTACCCGGCTTTAATTCGTCACCTACGTTTACAAAATTAGGCTTGTCGGGTGACGAAGAGCGGTAAAATGTACCAATCATAGGTGACTTAATTGTAATGTAATTGGCTTCGCTATCTACTGGTACGGGCGTCTCTTTTGCTGGCGGTGTCGGGGCGGCTAAGGGGGCCGGAGCGGCTACAGGGGCGGGAGCGGCATGTGCAATTGGTGCTGGGGCACTATGCATAATTACTTGCTCACGTCTAACCTCATTCTTAATGGTTATTTTAAAATCTTTTTGTTCAATGCTTACTTCGCTCACCCCTGCTTTCGATACAAACTTGATAAGTTCTTCGATTTCTTTTTTATTCATATAAGTTAAATATTTAAGGTTTTTTCTTTAGAAGAATCAATTTAGGGAAAATTGATGTGCAATAATAGATAAAAACACGAAATACCTATAAATATTTTTACCACCAATAATTAGGGCCTAATTCTAATTTAAGGTATATCTCTTATGAGTGTTTGGCGGCTCCAATTGAGCGTACCAGGCTGACATCGCTTCCTGTGTGGCCTTTTGGTTTTTCGATTGATTTACTCCGATATACACACAAAAAACTGCCTTAATTGCATTAAATTGTTCAATTATCAATCAAAACATTGCTTTTCTTAAACACAGAATTTCCATCGTGAATTTAATTTTAGCTCCAATTATACCATACCCCTAATTTTGCTTTTCTCATTTCCTTGCTTATTTTTACAACAACCAAATTAGTTTCAATGAAAAAATTTCTTCTTTTATTTTTAGCTATTGTTACTACCTATACGTTACCTGCACAGCAGATAACATTTGAAAGAATAATTGATACTATGCATTGCTCAAGTGCCGAGTGTGTGCAACAAACCCTTGATGGGGGCTACATTATAGCCGGAATCACATCCAATAATAATAATGATGCATTGATATTTAAACTAGATAAATATGGTGCTATTGAGTGGATAAAACAATATGGCGGCAATGGTCAAGATGGTATATTAGGCATTATACAACTACCCGACTCTACCTATATTGGTTGTGGAGTATGGGATTCAGGCCTAAATGGGCAAAACTGGATAATAAAATTAGATAAATATGGCGATACACTATGGACTACACACGAATATAATTATTATAATGCAAGCTATTGGGCTATGTGCATAGGGAATAACATGGATTATATTAATGGTGGTGATGCCGAATTTGCAAACTACAACTTTTGATGCTTATTGTAATATCTTGGATTCGTTAGGGAATAAGAATTTTATTAAAAACCATGCTATTCCATTTTTCCAATCCTGTTATAGTATCACTAAACTTGACACTACAGGCTATTACTACACTGGTAATTTTGGAATAAACTGGAGTGTTGGAAGTGCCAATATTGTAAAGATAAATAATCAAGGGGATTCCATTTTTACTAAGCTTTTTTCCTCTCCAATAAATAATGGAATAAGTGCAGGATTTACCATAATGCCCTATTTAGATACCAACCTTGTAGTGGGCGGGGTTCAATATAATCAACCCATGTTGCGATACGAAACGTTGCTTGTAAGAGCCAATCATTTAGGTGATACACTTTGGACAAAATTGATTATTGATACAAAAGACGTAGTAGTATCCAAATTAGTTCAAACTAAGGATCAGAAGATTGCATTAATAGCCGCAAGGCAAGATCCATTAGACTTAACCAAATCAATAATTTGGTTTTTAAAATGTGATGAAAATGGAGATACCATTTGGACAAGAATGTTTAAAGGAATAGGCTCTTCAAAAGCTGAGAATGGATTATACTGCACTACTGATTCTGGTTTTTTTATTTGTGGTAAAACGGCTTATTTTACTCCTGCCCGTCTTTACATCATTAAAACTGATAGCATGGGTAATGTGGCAACAAGTCAAACTATAAACGAATTAAGC
Organism: Bacteroidota bacterium; assembly: GCA_016714535.1. Lineage (NCBI taxonomy): Bacteria > Pseudomonadati > Bacteroidota > Bacteroidota bacterium. The sequence goes on along the minus strand of JADKDR010000010.1, from coordinate 41,616 downwards.
AATATGATTGATTTCAGCATATTTCCAAATCCCGGTAATGGTATATTTCAATTAAAATTACATATTCTTAATAAACAGGCTAATATTGAAGTTTATAACATAGCCGGGCAAAAAGTTTTTCTGATATATTGACCAATAATTGAACAACCTATGAGTTAGACCTATCAGACCAGGTAGCAGGCATATATCAAATAAAAATAAGCAACAGTAAAATGAATGCTACACAAAAAGTTATTCTATCTAAGTAAAGATGTTAAACCGTTAATAAATTTATCAAAATGAAAAGAAAAATCAGATTAGTATTGATAATGCTTGCCTTACTTAACATAAGGATGGAGCAATTGCACGGGCAATCGCAATTAAGACATTGGGCCATTTCGCCCATTAATGTGAACCTAAATGCGAATCCGGTTGTTACACCGTTGTCAACCTTTGGATTAGTAAATTCGCCACCACCCAATGAAACAGAACTACATGCCAATAGCATATATGATGACGCCCAGCAATTGGTTTTTTATATATCGGATGGCATCGTGTATGATGCTCACAATGTAAAAATAGGAGCGCTTAGCCCCGCTCCAACAAATGGTGAATTGGCAATAGTACCCTATAGCAACAATGATGGATGCCAACGCAAATTTGGGATTTATTATATGGGATATATGCCTGGAATATCCGGTGTATCAGTATTGCAAGCCGAAGTGGATATGTTTAGTTTTTCGGTAAAAACTAACACTACTCCTGTTATACAATTCGGGTTTACTGCTGAAGAAGGTGGCCTTGCCGTTAGCAATGCTTCATTGAATGGTGATAGATTTATATATGCCGTAGCAGGCAATGGCAACCAACCATTAAATGGCGCAGTGTATCAGGCAACTATACACCCTAATGGCAGTTATACACCAAGTTCTACTATACCATACCATCAACCTACCGTTGAAGCGCAATATGCTTGCCTGACAGCCGAAGTTGACTTATCGCCTGACGGGCAGTGGCTGGCATGGGCATCGTATCAAATTAAAGGACAAAATGTTACCATCGCAAGATACCATCTTATAAACATTAATGCGAATGGTGGATTCATATCATATAACAATTTTGATTTACCCGGAGTGCCGGGTAATACTACTGGTTTTAGAGGTGTAGAATTTTTTCAGGTTAATGGTGGTGCGCTAAGGCTATTTTTAGGTGCTGGTAGCGATGGTATTCATTTTGCCGATGTAAATAACTTAGCAACCTTTACTAAAGTGACAAATTCTAATCCCTTTGGTAATTCGCAAATGGAACTTGCCTTTAATGGACTCATGTATGCTTGTGCTGATAATAATCCGGGAGTCATAGATTGTTTTTATCCATCAATTCTTGCTCCAAGTATTCTTGGAGGGCAGCAAAAGTTTGACTTTGTAGATAATGGTGGCAACCCGATAAAGGCACCAGGGTTTGGTGGTCCTGCAGCTAACACTTTTTTTTACACATTACATGATCAGATAGATGATGAAAATTATGATAATATAGCTGTAAGCAGCATAGCACAAGGCCCTGCCAGCTACGATGAAATTGTAAATGCGCAACAAATAACCTGGACATACGGCAGTACTACTGCAGATAACCCTTGGGCAACATCTGTACCGGTGCATATATACCATGAGTTAAGGATAAGCGGCAACTCGCATCTTACTATTGATAACATGACATTTAAATTTAGCCCCGAAGCACGTGTTGTAATTGAACCGGGCAGCACGCTAACATTAAATAATGGTACTATTTTAACAGGTACTATGCTTGGCGCAAGTTGTGTAGATCCTTATTTCACTTGGCAAGGAGTAAGAGTACATGGCAATAGCACACTATCGCAACTTACACCTTGGGCACAAGGCAAATTGGTTGTAACCAATAATTCGAGAATTGAATATGCGGTGTGCGGAGCAAAAAATAATAATCCTTTGGGGGTTAAAACAAGTGGGGGTATTATTGAGTGTAGCAAAGGAGCAACTTTTTACAATTGCCAAACTGATGTTGAGTTAAGTGCTTATCAGAATTTTTTTCCTACAAATGGTAATGAGCTATACTTACATTGATTTCCTTATTTCTAAAAATAAAAACTCATAACACCTTTTATAAAATTCCCTCGCGCAATAAATCATGCAAATGAACAAAGCCAACAAATTGCTTATTATCCATCACAATAAGTTGGGTAATATTATTTTCCTTCATTAACTGAAAGGCTTCGCTGGCAAGCATTTGGGGCGAAGCTGTTTTGGGTTTGGCATTCATTATCTGTCGTGCTTTTATTTTGGCAAAATCTGTTTTCTTTTCAAGCATTCTTCGCAAATCACCATCGGTAATTATTCCCAACAACTTATTATTTTTTATTACGGCCGTTGCTCCCAATCGTTTGCTGCTTATTTCAACTATTACCTTATGTATTGAATCGTCAGGGGTTACTACCGGTTTTTGATTGGTGCTTACAAGGTCAGCAATTTTCAGATACAAGCGCTTTCCTAAAGCGCCACCGGGGTGAAATCTGGCAAAATCTGAAGCCGAAAAACCGCGACAGTTGATTAATGCTACCGCCAAAGCATCGCCCAAAGCCATTTGCACGGTGGTCGAAGTGGTAGGTGCCAGGTTATTGGGGCAGGCTTCTTTGCTTACCGAGGCATCAATCACATAATTGGCTGCTGTGGCAAGATAGGATGACTTATTTCCGGTAATGGCAATCAGCAAATTCTTATTGGAGGTGAGTAAAGGCGCCAACAGTTTAATCTCAGGCGTGTTGCCACTGTGCGAAATGCAAATGACTATATCATTGTTTTGCAGTGTACCCAGGTCGCCATGCACCGCATCGGCAGCATGCATAAATGCTGCAGGTGTGCCTGTACTGTTTAAGGTAGCCACAATCTTTTGTGCCACAATAGCACTCTTGCCTATACCCGTTATTACTACCCTACCCTTGCACAGTAATATTGCCTTAACGGTATTCGAAAAATTATGATCGATGCGTTGGGCGCTTACCAGTAAAGCTGTTGCCTCTAGTTTTAACGTTGTTTTGGCGTTAGCCTCTATCTTTTATCCGTATTCACACCATTGCTATTAAAAGTAATTTAACTGCGAAAATGAACATTTATTTTTTTTTAAAAATTTATTTGCACTTTGCAAATATGTTTTACTTTCGCGTTCCGCAAAAATAGGGAGTATTTTTACCTTTCATGTATTAAAATATTTTTGAAAAAAAGTAAAAAAATTTTTGTTATTGAAAATTAAATCTACATTTGAGTTACAGAAACTACCTATCCTTTAGAAAAAAGTAAAACGTAAGTTGGTGCTTTTACTACAGCAAAACAAGGTTTTACTTTTTTGGGATTTTATAATTTCAAAAAAATCGGGGGGAATTTTAAATTAACTAATATAAAATCTTTATGCAATGCGTTTGCATTACAAAAAGAACTAAAGACAGTAAAATAAAAAAATATCGTGGCAAAATCAGCACCAAAGACAGAAGCGAAAAAAAAGGCTCCTATTAAAAAAACAGCAACACCGCAGCCAAAGGCTAAAACTGCTGCAGCTGCCGCAAAACCAGCAAATGGTAAAGCAGCAAACTCAAACGGAAAATCAATAAAATCGGAAGTTACTATTAAGGAGGCTACAAAAAAAACGGCTACTGTTGATAGTGGAAATTATTCACACAAAATGTTGACAGACTCATTAATTAAGTTCTTTGGATTTGACCAATTCAAAGGATTACAAGAGCCTGTTATACGTTCGCTAATGGAGGGCAGAGACACCTTTGTAATAATGCCTACTGGTGGCGGTAAGAGTATGTGTTACCAATTACCCGCCTTGTTAAGCAAAGGAACAGCCATTATTGTTTCACCATTAATTGCCTTGATGAAAAATCAGGTAGATGCCATTCGTGGATTCAATACCGATGATGCCGTAGCTCACTTCTTAAACTCCTCTCTTAATAAATCAGAAATTGCTCAGGTAAAAAAAGATATTAAGAAAGGCACCACCAAACTGTTATATGTTGCACCCGAATCATTAACCAAAGAAGAAAACGTAGCCTTCTTAAAAGAAATAAATATTTCTTTTTATGCCATAGACGAAGCACATTGTATTTCAGAATGGGGACATGATTTTCGTCCTGAATACAGAAGGTTGCGCCCAATAATTGATGCTATCGGAAAAAAAGTTCCTATCATAGCACTTACTGCAACAGCCACCGTTAAAGTACAACAGGATATTCTCAAAAATCTTACTATACCAAATTCAGACGTATATAAAGCCTCATTTAACCGCGCCAATTTATATTATGAAGTACGCCCTAAGCAGGATGTTATAAAGGAGATAATTAAATATGTAAAACATCACCCGGGTAAATCAGGAATAATTTATTGCCTTAGCCGCAAAAAGGTTGAAGAAGTAGCACAAACATTAACCGTAAATGGAATTAAGGCTATACCTTACCATGCGGGATTGGAAGCAACGATGCGTGCCGATCATCAAGATCAGTTTTTGATGGAACGTACCGATGTTATTGTAGCAACCATCGCTTTTGGAATGGGAATTGACAAGCCAGATGTTCGTTTTGTAATTCATCATGATATTCCAAAATCGCTCGAAGGTTATTACCAGGAAACCGGAAGGGCCGGACGTGATGGTAGAGAGGGCAATTGCATTACCTTTTACTCTTATAAGGATATAGAAAAGCTTGAGAAGTTTATGAAAGGTAAGCCGGTTGCTGAACAAGAAATAGGCAAGCAACTTCTTATTGAAACAGTATCTTATGCTGAATCGTCTGTATGCCGCAGAAGAATGCTCTTGCATTATTTTGGCGAAGAATATTTACAGGAAAATTGCGGTAACTGTGATAACTGCCTGCATCCAAAAACAAAGATTGAAGCGCAGGACGAAGTAGTTTCTTTATTAGAAACTGTACTTGCCGTAAAAGAAAAACATGTGGCAGAGCATGTTATCAATGTATTGATGGGCAAATCGGATAAAGCCATTAAAGATTATGGACATGATAAACTTGACAACTATGGCGATGGTGCCGATTTTGATGCCAAGTTCTGGATGGCTGTGGTGCGTCAGGCGTTAGTTGCCGGCTTTATTTACAAAGAGGTTGAAAATTATGGTTTACTTAAACTGAATGAACGAGGACATAAGTTTATAGAAAAGCCACATTCATTCATGATAACCAAAGACCATGAATATAACAATACAGATGAAGATGATGATGATGATATAGCAGGTGGTGGTGGTGCTGCAGGTGGCGGTGCCGATCCTGAACTGTTTGCTATGCTAAAAGACCTGCGCAAAAAAATTGCTAAGCAAAAAAATGTTCCTCCATTTGTTGTTTTTCAGGACCCATCGTTAGAAGAAATGTCGATACAGTATCCAATTACCATGGATGAATTAAAAAACATTACTGGTGTTGGTGCAGGCAAGGCATTAAAATATGGAAAACCATTTATTGAACTTATTGACAAATATGTTGAAGAGAATGAGATAGAGCGCGCTGTAGACATGGTTGTAAAAAGCGTGGTAAACAAATCGGGGTTGAAGGTTTATATTATTCAAAATATTGATCGTAAAATTGCTTTAGACGATATGGCCGAGTCTAAAGGCATTACCTTGAGTGATTTGATAGGAGAACTTGAAAGCATTGTTGGCTCGGGCACTAAGATCGATATCAATTATTACCTCAATGAAGTTATTGATCCTGATAAACAGGAAGATGTGTTTGATTATTTCCGTAATGCTGAATCAGATTCGGCTCACGATGCTCTTGTAACTTTGGGCGAAGATGAGTTTACCGAAGAAGAAATTCGCTTAATGCGAATAAAGTTTATGAGCGAGTTAGGAAACTAATTTCTATTGCTTCACCCATTGTAAAAATATTAATGGAGCAAATATCATTTTCTGATTTTGGAAAAATAGAAGTTCGCACGGGCACTATTATTCATGCTGAAGTTTTTGCTAAAGCAAAAAAACCAGCTTATAAACTCAAAATTGATTTTGGGGCTTTTGGAATAAAACAATCGTCAGCACAAATTACTACACATTATACTGCTAGCGAATTAATAGGAAAGCAAATTTTAGCAGTGGTAAATTTTCCTGTAAAACAAATTGCCGATTTTATGAGCGAGTGTCTTGTACTAGGCTTATATCAACACGATGGAAGTGTAATATTAATTACCACAGAACGTTGTGTAGATAATGGATTGCGATTAGGTTGATATGTAAAGGGAATTTATTTCATTAATTTTTTAATCGTTTAAAAACCGCTCTTCGACATGTTCCGCAGGGCATGTCGAAGCACAGATATCGAAACATTTTCAATGTTTCGAAAAACTTAAACTCAAACAACATTTCAAATTACTAATTTTTCCAAAAAATAATTTACTCCTTCATTAATAGTTTCGTTACGGTAACTATATATGTTGCAGCTGCAACCATTTACGCATGATTTATGAACTACTTGCACAAGTGTTTATAAAGAAAAATGTTTGTAACACAAAGGTTCTCAAAGGAATATGCAAAGGTTCGCAAAGGGAAGGCATACAAGAAATTTCTTAAGCAATATTCTCTTTTAATATGCTTTGTGCACCTTCGTGTTTTCTTTGTGTAACTTTGTGTAAAGCATATTTGATAGTATAAATAATATGCCACTAAGGTTCGTAAAGTGAATGTAAATTTTCTCATAACAAAAATATGCAGTTGCGTCCATCCTAATAATTATTTCTTAATTCAACTTATTATTCAGCAAACATCCATACCAATTCGGCCATCATCATAGCGTTAGCACCCCATATGATGTGGTTGTTGATATGATAGCCAGGCACTTGCCTAATCATTCCGTCTTTTACGGTAACAGTAGTTTCTATTTTATTACTATGATTCAGAAATTCAAGAAATGGCAAGAGTAAAATTTCCTTTACCTCGTTATCATCTTTTTTTAGTTCAGGTATTTTATTTCCAAACGACATAAATGGATGTACCGTAAATTTGCTTACGGGAATATGGACCCTCGACAACATGCCCTCAATTTCTATCTCGCTTTGTGCAATGCCTACCTCCTCATTGGCTTCTCGTATAGCGGTATATTCAAAATTTGAATCTCCATTTTCAAACCTCCCTCCCGGAAAAGAAATCTGACCACTGTGCACCCCATCGTAATCACTACGTTTAATAAACACGATATGTGGACTAGCATTGCTTTCAAAAATATGGATGAGCACTGCACCTTGCAACAAGTTTTAAAACAATCCTTAGTGAAAGCAAATATATACAAACCCGTTACATTGCATTGGCTGCGCCATAGTTTTGCTACACACTTGCTCGAAGGTGGCACCGACCTACGTTATATACAAGAACTACTAGGCCATAGCAGCAGCCGAACCACAGAAATATATACACATGTAAGTACCAAATCGATACAAAATACTATTTCACCCTTCGATAAATTATGATAGAAAAACATTACTATTGCCATATGAATAAAACACAAAAGTAGCGCATATCCGCAGAATAGTGTTGTATATGCGCTATGATGTAGCGGGTATGCAAGTTATCCGTCATTCTATGGCGACAGTGCAACTATCTAACTTTTTGGGCGGACATTCAACCGTTTGACAAATTTCGGCAAAGCCGTTTGGCTATCCTTCGCAAAATAAAAAGAGAGGCAAAGCCACACGCAAGCCAACCCAATTTGCCTCACATTTTATTTTGCCCCAACGCTCCAACAACGACTGCAATTTCTATCTTTGACCCATGAAATTTATAACCTTCATATTAGCCTTGTATGTGTTGACACTGTCAACTGTGCCTTGCTATGTGGAGGACAAATGTTTGAACCAAGACACCTCAAACCGAACAAACCGGAACAATGACGAGCAAGGTTGCAGCGACTGTTGTTCACCGTTTGTAAGTTGCGGAACTTGTTGCGGTTTCACTTTCCACTTTACTGCCTTTTCGCTTCAAGCTACATTTCTTTCTACTGAAAAGGTATTTTCTAATTACAAGCAAACTTTCCATTCACAGTTTGCACCTTCCATTTGGCAACCGCCAAAACTTGGTTAATGTTTAGTGCCTTCGGCACAGATTATTTTCTGTGGTGCTAACGCACCACAAGCAATCATTTCATTAACATTAATCAATTCAGTAATGACAAAAAAAATCATTCTGCTACTTCTTGTAGCATTCAACTTAACAACAGTATTCGGACAGAATACATTTAAAGCGGTCATCAAAGACAACGAAACGAAAGAACCGCTTATTGGTGCAACAGCAATTGTAGAAGGAACAACCAACGGATCAACAGCCGACACCAGCGGACTTATTATCATCAGCAATATTCCATACGGAAAACAGGAAATACAATTTCGTTTCATCGGTTACGAAGAACACGAACAGGAATTTGAATTTCCTTTGTCAAACACTGAGCCGATTGAAATTTTTCTCACATCAGAGGCAGACGAGCTAAACGAAGTAGTAGTTTCATCAACACGAAGCACACGAACAATAAAGGACATTCCGACAAGAGTAGAATTTATTGCAGGAGAAGAATTAGAAGAAAAAGGCAACATGAAATCGGGAGACATCAGAATGTTGTTGAATGAAAGCACAGGAATACAAACGCAACAAACATCTGCTACAAGTGCTAACGCAAGCATACGAATACAAGGTCTTGACGGACGATACACACAAATTCTCAAAGACGGTTTTCCTTTATATTCAGGTGCAGCAAGTGGTTTAGGTTTGCTGCAAACACCACCGCTTGACTTAAAGCAAGTAGAACTTATCAAAAGGTTCCGCATCCACGCTTTACGGAGGCGGGCAATAGCAGGTTTAGTAAATTTAATTTCAAAAACACCCGAAGAAGAACGGGAATTAAAATTTCATTTCAATGGAAGTTCGGGAAAAGGTTTTGACCTGAAACGGATTTTACGGACAGCGTTTTAAAAAGGTAGGCACAACAATTTTTGCAGCACATAATCGCAATTGGGCTTACGACCCTGCTAAAATCGGTTTGACAGCCATTCCGAAATTTGAACGATATGTTTTCAATCCCAAACTATTTGTTTACTTCAATGAAAAATCAAAACTGAATTTCGGAGTGAACACAACAATTGAAAATCGTTTGGGTGGCGACATAAAATATATTGAAGGGCAAGCCGACAGCGTGCACAGTTACTTTGAAGAAAACAAAACACAACGCTATTCAACACAACTTTCTTTTGAACACCGTTTTAAAGAAACACAAAGTTTCAGTTTCAAAAACAGTGTGAGTTATTTCAATCGTAAAATTGAAATCCCGAATTATAATTTTGACGGAACACAAGTAGCATCATTCAGCGAAGCCACATATTCAAACAACAAAGAGAAAACCGACTGGGTTGCAGGTATCAATCTTTGGAGAGCCACCTTCCAGGAAAACCCGTTGGACACTTTACCATTAAGGAACTATGACTTAATCACAGTTGGAGCATTTGCACAAAAACATGGAAAGCAACAAAATGGTTAAACCTTGAAACAGGTTTCAGAACCGATTATGTAATTGACTATGGTTTTGCATTTCTTCCACGACTTTCAGCATTGTTCAAAATCACCCCGAAAATCACATCACGAATTGGAGGAGGGTTTGGCTACAAAGCACCTACAATTTTTACAGAAGAAAGCGAACGCATCCAATACAGAAATGTGTTAGCGATAAACAGCAGCACCAACAAAATGGAAAAAAGTTATGGAGCAAATGCTGATTTCAATTACCGAACTTCGTTTGCTGATGATAAGGTTACATTCAGCATCAATCAACTTTTCTTCTTCACCTACATTGATAAACCGCTATTACTGCAACAACAAATAAGCGGCTTGTATCAGTTCATCAGCGCAAACGGTAACACAAACACCAAAGGAACTGAAACCAATATCAAAATCGGTTACGTAGATTTCAAACTCTTTTGGGTTACACATTTACCGACACAGGATTGAAACAAAACGGAGTTTCAATTGAAAATCCATTGACACCAAAGCACCGCCTGAATACTATTTTGATGTATGAGATTGAAGACAAATTGAAAGTTGGTGTGGAAGCATATTATTTCAGTCCTCAAAAAATTAAGTGACGGACAACAGGAAAACAATATGTTGTTTGCGGTTTTATGATTGAGAAACTTTGGGAGAAATTTTCCAATTTATTTAAACTTTGAAAACTTCACTGACACAAGGCAAACAAGATTTGAGAGCATCTACACAGGTTCAGTAACCAATCCTGTTTTCCGTGACATCTACGCACCACTTGACGGTTTTTAATTAACGGAGGAATTAAACTTAAACTTTGACATCATGGACTTAACAAATAGCAACACACAGCAACGAAAACTTTTATGGTGGGTATTAGCCATCAACTTTTTCTTTTTCGCACTTGAAATCCTCACAGGGTTTCTTTCAAACTCTTTGGGTTTAGTGGCAGACAGTTTGGACATGCTTGCAGACGCAATCGTTTATGCACTTGCATTGTTTGCAATAGGCGGAACGGTTTTACGAAAACAGAAAATTGCAAAAGCAAGCGGATACTTTCAGTTGACACTTGCAGTTTTAGGTTTTATTGAAGTAACCAGACGGTTTTTTAGGTATTGGTGATATTCCTGACTTTCAAACAATGATTATCATTTCAATTCTTGCACTCATCGGCAATGCAATCTGTTTGTATCTCTTAAAGAAAAGTAAAAACCAAGAAGCACACATGCAGGCAAGTATGATTTTTACAAGCAACGATGTAATCGTAAACATTGGAGTAATTGCAGCAGGTGGACTTGTGTATTTAACCAACTCAAAACTGCCTGACTTAATAATTGGAACACTTGTATTTGCAATTGTTGCAAGAGGAGCAATCCGCATTTTGAAACTGTAACACGACTAACGCCAACGCATTTGCAAGCACATTTTATTTTTACCTTCGCACTATGCAACCGCACGAAAAAATAAAAAGAGCTTGCAAGCCAACGCACCCCGACAGTGCTTACAATCGTGCTAACTTGACACGACAGACACTCGGACGAAAAGAAGAACGAACCGATAACAAGGGGTTTGCGATAGCGGGGGTGCTGTGCTTCGTTGACACTTTAGTGCAAGGTGGAAGTTCAGTTCTCGGAATAAAATTTAGTGCTAAAACACCCCGCCATCGCAAACCCCAAAACGTTGGCTGTAATTATTGAAAATAAGAGAAATTTCGTAAAGATGAAAGAATACAATTATACCCAGAGTTGTAGTTTCCCTTTGAACAGAGACAAAAAAGGTGGAGGAACGGAGAAAGATGGAACAATAAGCAACAAGTTTTGTTCCATGTGTTATGAGAATGGGGAATTTTTAACCCCACCTGAAATTGATACACCACAAAAGATGCAGAAGTTCTGCATACAAGAAATGAAGAAATCCGGTATCAACGGTTTTCTTGCATGGATAGCTCCCCAGAACTATTCCAAAACTTGAACGCTGGAAATCGTGATGCCTATTTCATTTAAAAACATTTATTATTTAGCTTCAAAGTCAATGAACAAACAACAAGTCATCGACTGGTTAATGGAGGGAGATGTTTCAATTCAATACCAGGTATGGCGTGATTTGTTAGGAGTTAAAAAAAAGAAACTTCAGGAAAGAATAGCGAATGAAGGATGGGGTTTCAAATTCTTGTCAAAACGCAATCCTGATGGTCATTGGGGGGAGAGATTCTATCAGCCCAAATGGATTTCTACTCATTACACTTTGCTTGACCTTCGCAATTTAAATCTTCCATCAAATAATACGATTGTACAAGAGACCATTGAACTGGTTTTAAAAAACAATATATCAGATGATGGAGGGATTCGATTGGGTCCATCCACATCTCAACATAGTGATGTTTGTGTTAACGGCATGTTTTTAAATTATGCTTCCTATTTCGAAACACCTGAAAAGAATTTACATCCCCTTATTGACAGTATTTTAAATGAGGTTATGCCAGATGGAGGATTTAACTGTCGTACAACAAGAAGTGGAGCTAGACATAGTTCTTTGCATACTTCTCTTTCTGTAGTTGAAGGCATAACAGAATTTCAAAAAGCAGGATACACCTATAGAAAAGATGAATTACACAGTTCCATAGAAAGTGTAATAGAATTTATATTGCGGCATCAGTTATTCTTGTCTGAGACAGAACGGTAAATTATTAATAAAAATTTTTTAAAGCTAACTTATCCCTGTAGATGGAAGTATGATATCCTTCGGGCAATGGACTTTTTTCAATATGCTGGAATTGAATGGGATAACAGAATGGAAGCTGCATTGAATATTCTAAAAATGAAATGTAATAATGAAGGTGCTTGGAATGTGTCTGCTCCTCATTCAGGACAAGTACACTTCAAAATGGAAAAAACTGGTTGTTCGGGAAAACAAACCAGGTAAGCTTTTTAAATGTAAAGGCTTGACATAGTATTAACTATTAACTGCAGCCAACAGCACCTAAATGCAAGGATTTAAGCCTTTTTTTCCATTGTAATAGTTTTGTGGTAGGAAAATAATTTATATCTTTTTTAATAATCATTTATTGCGTGTAAATCCAATTTTAGCTGCAAAACGTTATAGCCAATGGTAGGACGACCGTTACAAAGACGACCAACAGACCAAAACTTTAAACATTAAAACAAAGACAAACCATTTTGACAGGTGACCAACATACAGACCATATTTCAAAAGGACAACGAGTAAGCCGACACTCAATGCCGACCCTTCTGTATTTTTTATTTTCCCCACCGCACATTTTTTTTAATTCAATTTTAGCCAGCCGCACAAATGGCACATTTGGTTTTGCCCGACACACAAGCCAACCCTTCGCAAAACCAAAAGAGCCATTTTTTGCCAACGCACCTATAGGAATAAATTACGATATTCACGACATCATTTTAACAGACAATTAATGCTATTAGATAATAAAACCAAGACAGAAGACAGCGACCACTATAAAGTGTTTGACTTCATTAAAAACTACACTGAAAGCGGTGGACTTGACCTTGTGACAGGTTTCTTTTCTGTTAATGCTTTGGCTTTAATGAAAGACGACATTAACCAAGCAGAAAAATTCAGACTGATTTTGGGTAATTTAATGCAGGACGAAGCACAATTAAATAAAGTAATTGACCTGCTTAACGGCAACACAAGTATAAGCGGGACACTTTCTTTGAGTGCAGCAGCTCAAAAAGCAGTTGAGTTTTTGCAACAAGACAAGGTTTTAGTAAAATCTATTCAACGGAATTTTTGCCACGCAAAAACTTATATCTACAACGACAAAGATTCAAGAAAGAACTTTCACATTATTGGAAGTTCCAACCTTACAGACGCTGGACTTGGAATTAAAGAAAGCAGCAACATTGAATTAAACACAGCAGCAACAGGAAATGACAATGACTACAAAGAATTGAAAAAGTGGTTTAAGCATCAGTGGGAAAATGTTGCTCTTGAAAAAATTGAATTGCCTGACAAAACCAAAATTGAAGTAAAGCAACACATTATTGAATTGATTAAAAACCTTTTCAAAGAATACACACCACACGACCTTTATTACAAAGTTCTTTATGAACTTTTCAAAGACGACTTACTTGAACTTTCGGGCGATGCAGAATTCAAACGCGAAATTGCTCACTTAGAAGAAACCATCATTTACAAAACACTTTTCTCCTACCAACAAAAAGGAGCAATCAGCCTAATTAAAATGCTCCAAAAATTCAATGGAGCAATTTTAGCAGATGCCGTTGGTTTGGGTAAAACTTGGACTGCTTTGGCAGTAATGAAATATTTTGAAATCAAAGGTTACACAGTTGTTTTGTTTTGTCCTAAAAAACTTCGCAACAACTGGGAGCAATATCAATCACACAGAGGTTCAAGATTTGAGAAAGACGAAATTGAATACTATGTAAGAAACCACACTGACTTCCAAGACGAAAGACTCACCAATAACTATCCCGACTTTCCACTTTCCAAATTGCAACGAAAACAAAAACTGCTTTTGGTAATTGATGAAAGTCACAACCTACGCAACGACAAATCTTCACGCTACAAATTCTTTGTTGACAATGTTTTGCTGCCTGAAAAAACAAATCGAGATGTAAAGGTTTTGCACCTTTCAGCAACTCCAATCAACAACAAACTGATGGACATTCGTAATCAGTTTAAATTGATGACCAAAGGGCAAGACAATGGTTTTAAAGAAACCGATTTGGAAATTGACAGCCTTGAAAACATTTTCAGAACAGCACAAAAAGACTTTAGCGCATGGTCTGTTCTTGAGGACAGAAAAATTGCAGACTTCATTGCTAAACTTCCACAAAAATTTGAAAAACTAACTGATGCTTTAATTGTAGCAAGAACAAGAAAACTGATTGAAGGTGAATTCGGAGAAATGAATTTCCCGAAAAAGGACGACCCGATAAATGAATACATCACACCCGAAAATTTAGGCGACCTAAAATCATTTGATGATATTTTAAATGCATTACGTGTAAACCTTACGGCTTACCGACCATCGGAATACATCAAAGACTTGAAAGTGGAAAGCGTTTTGGAAAACCCAAAACAGCGGGAAAAATTCTTGGTAAAAATGATGTATATACTTTTGATGAAGAGACTGGAATCAAGTTGGTTTTCATTCAAAAGCACTGTTGAAAATATTTTGAATCATCACATTAACGCATTAGACAAAGTAAATCTGTTTATCAAAAATCAAACAGATAGTTCACTAGAAGATGATTTTACGGACGAAGAACAAGAAGAAATTGACGAAACAGCAGCAGAGATAGAAGCAGAAAACGACCAACCAATTACAATTGGAAAGAAAAATCCAATTCCACTTTCATCTATCACAAACATTGACCTTTTCAAAAAGCATTTGGAAGCCGATGTAACAAAATTAACCAATCTCAAAAAAAGTCTTGTTAAGTTTGAAGCAGAGTTTAATGCTGGGAAAGCCGATGATGATAAACTCAATAAACTGATTGAACACATAAACACCAAACAACAGAAATCGGAAAACAAAAAAATATTGGTGTTTACTGTATTCAAAGACACAGCAAAATTCCTTTATGATGAATTGAAAAAGAAAGAATTTAAAAACGCTGCTTTTGTTTCAGGTTCTATCAGCGAAACCTTTGATGGCTATTCAGGCGATAGGTTTGAACTTATTTTGGAACGCTTCGCCCCTTTCACCAAACTATACAATGAAAAGGACTGGACTGAACTTTATAAAAAGGAAAACCTTTCAGAAGATTACAAAGAAGCAGATAAATGGAAAGTGCCTTATGAAAAGTGGCTTGAACTAATTACCAAACACGATAAGGTAACACTAAAGAAAATTGAAAACCCGATTGATGTATTGATTGCCACCGACTGTTTAAGTGAAGGACAAAACTTACAAGATTGCGACACGGTTGTAAACTATGATATTCACTGGAATCCTGTTCGACTTATTCAGCGAATGGGACGTATTGACCGCATTGGTTCACCAAACAAAACCATTAAAGGAATCAATTTTTGGCCAGGCAAAAACTATGAAGATTACTTGCGACTAAAATCGAGAGTTGAAAACAGAATGGCATTGATGAGTGTAGTTGGAACAGAACTGGACGACAAAATGACCCCCGAATTTCAGCGAATGGTAGAAGAAAATCCATTGTTGCCAAAGCAAGCCCAAAAAATGCTGGAACAGTTACAAGTTACTTGGGATGATGTGGAAGTAAGTGACGAAACACTTGGATTGAATGACCTTTCATTGGAGCAGTTCAGACAAGAATTATTTGAGTTCTTCAAAAAGAACGAAGAGTTTTTCAAGAAAATACCAAACGGAGTTTTCACAGGTTTTAAATTCAGACCTAACACAAAATGGAAAACAATGCCTGACAGCATTGTGGCGGTTTTGGGTTATCCGAAAAGACCTGATGAAAAAATAGACCACGTTTACGATGAAATTCATTTATTACATCAAAGTATTGAAGATGGTAAAAGCGGAAAGTTGGTATTAAATAACAATCAGGAAATTTTAACCTTGCTTCGCAATCACAAATTGGAAGCCCGTTATGTTCCCAATAATATTGACAAAGGCGAACAAGCCGTTTTAGATAAACTGGCTGATGCTGTTGGCACTTGGGTAAAATCACAAACAACACCAGTTGCGGTAAACCAAATACAGGATTTGTTTACTGGCGATGTAACACCCAAGAAAATATCACCCGAACAAAAGAAACTTGAAGATAAATTCAAGAGTGAGAATTTCGATTTAATCAATTGGTTTGTAATTTCTAATAAGTAAACAATGAAACTAAACATATTCAATACAGCCAATCTTTTTGAAGCAGCCACCAATCTGTTTCAACAGTTGGGTATAAAACTCAACTCCAATACAGCCGAGCCATTGCCTGTAAAGGATTTGCTAAAACAGCATTACAAAGACAACGATACGTTTAGAACCATTGGGAAAACCTATTTCATTGGAATAATCGACAACACCGTTTTTCAAGCCACTGGAATGTTTGATGTAAATTATTCTTACAAAGAAGCATTACAACAAGGCGACAAAAACTATGATGGCTTAATGCTATTTGCTTTAGAGTTAAGCAAACAACCCACTCGAACCGAAATATCAGACCTTACAAGAACCTTCAACCGCATCAGTCAGAAAATGCCTGTTGCTTTGGTTTTGAAATACAAAACTGGCAATGAAGCTTGTTTTTCAATAGCCATTAGCGAACGCTTTAAATACAAACAAAACTGGCGACAAGGTGAAAAGGCTGGAAAAGTAATTATCCTTCGTGACATACAAACAGTAACCACTCACGCAGGACACGAGAGAATTTTACTAGATTTGGTAAAACCAGTTGGCGTTACCAATTACGACCAACTGCACCAACATTGGTTGCAAGTGTTGGATGTAAACATCCTCAACAAAAAATTCTTTCAGGATTTGGCAAACTGGTATTTCTGGGCAATGGATATTGTTTCGTTTCCTGATGATTTGGAAAAAAAAAAGATGTTCGCAATGCAACCAACCTCATTCGCTTAATTACTCGAGTGTTTTTATTTGGTTCATCAAAGAAAAATCACTTGTTCCAAATGCTTTGTTCAATAAATCGCATTTAGATAAAATCCTAAAAGACTTCAACAAGAACAAAAAATCGCAAAACTACTACAATGCCATTTTACAGAACCTGTTTTTGGAACACTGAACCAAAAAATGGATGAACGAAAATTTGCAAAGAAGGTGAAATATAAAACAAATAGAAGAATACGGAGTTAAAAACCTGTTCCGTTATGCTGACCTTTTCAATATATCCGAAAAGGAAGCAATGCAATTGTTTAAAGATGTTCCTTTCTTAAACGGTGGTTTGTTTGACTGTTTGGACAAGCCAAACGAAGAAGGCAAAATTGTTTATGTAGATGGTTTTAGCCGCAACCCAAAGAAACAAGCTATAATACCCGATTATGTTTTCTTTGGTGAAGAAATAGTTGACCTGAATGAAATTTACGGCACACGAAACAAAACCTACAAATCAAGAGGCTTAATAAATCTGTTGGAGAGTTACAAATTTACCGT
The DNA here is from genome assembly GCA_016714535.1 of Bacteroidota bacterium. Taxonomy (NCBI): domain Bacteria; kingdom Pseudomonadati; phylum Bacteroidota; species Bacteroidota bacterium. Next base: position 23,999 of record JADKDR010000010.1, on the reverse strand, counting down.
TGCAGAAAACACACCGCTTGAAGAAGAAATTGCCCTTGATCCCGAATTATTAGGTAAAGTATTTGAAAACTTATTGGCAAGCTACAACCCCGAAACACAAACAACCGCAAGAAAACAAACAGGTAGCTTTTATACGCCAAGAGAGATTGTAAACTATATGGTGGACGAATCATTGTTGGAATACATCAAGCAAAATGTAAAAACGAAGATGATGATTTTGAAACCCGATTAAGTGAGTTGATTTCTTATTCCGAAACACCAAACCCTTTTGACGAAAAAGAAACCAAAGCATTAATAGAAGCCATAAACAATTGTAAAATATTGGACCCTGCCTGCGGTTCGGGTGCTTACCCAATGGGCATTTTGCACAAGATGGTGCATTTGCTGCAAAAGCTTGACCCCGAAAATAAACTTTGGAAAGCCTTGCAACGACAAAAGGCAATGGAAGAAACAGAAGGACCGCTTTTAAAATTGGTGACAAAGAAGAAAGAGGGAAAAGGCTAAATGAAATAAACGATGTATTTGAAAACAACGCCAGCGATTACGGTCGTAAATTGTATTTGATTGAAAACTGCATTTACGGAATAGACATACAACCCATAGCAGTGCAGATTTCAAAATTGCGTTTCTTCATTTCTTTAATTATTGACCAAAACAAACAAGCCCAAAGAAAACTTTGGCATTAGGAGTTTGCCCAATTTGGAAACAAAATTTGTAGCAGCAAATACTTTGATTGGTTTAGACAAACCTACAAATCATCTGTTTGCGGAAACCAATCCAATAAGAAAATAGAAAATGATTTAAAAAATGTTCGTCACGAATATTTTTCGGCCTCTAATAGAGAAGAAAAAAAACGACTTCAAAAGGAAGACAAAAAGTTAAGGAAACAAATTTCTGAACTAATAAAAGACCAACTCATAAAAAAGGGTGATTCAGAGATAGCAGAATTGATGCAATTAACTAGAGGATGAAAACGGAATTTGAAAACAATTAGAAAAGAGTAAAGAAGATGTTGAAATCATTAGGACAACAGATATTTTCGGGGAAATAACCCAAACTAAAATTGATAAAAAAGCGAAAAAAATAAAAGCTCAAAAAGATAGAATTAGCCATTTTGAAAAAGACTTGCAAATAAAAGGTCGGCACCAATAAATATGCTATTGAAAGTAGCTGAGCAAATAGCCTCTTTTGACCCTTACGACCAAAACACTTCTGCACCTTGGTTTGACCCTGAATGGATGTTTGGATTAACAACTGGGTTTGATATTGTAATTGGTAATCCTCCATATAAAATTCTAACTAAAAACAATATGACCAAAAGGAACTAGCCTATTTTATTAAAAGATAAAATCCATTCAAGGCTCATATTCTAAAAACTCTTTCTTTTATTTTTTTGAAAAGGCTTTTGGCTTACAATCTAAAAAATTCAACTCTTTCATTTGATTCAGAAGGGCTATTAAAACAAAAGTTATTCAATTTGTGTAGATGAGTTAATAAGAATGCAAATTATGTTGGAAGAATTTCAACTACGTTTTCAAATTAATTGCAGGAAATTTAATTTTTCATTTTCTAAGAACAAAAAATTTGAAAAACTTCATATTGATGCAATGCCACCTAATGAATTCATAAGGGATTCCAGTTTAACGGCTAAATTGATTTGAAACTAAACCCTTAAAGGAAGTTTCAACAGTATTTAAAGGAATGGAGGAGCAAGACAGAGATTCTGTTTTATCTGAAAGTTCAAAGGGGAAGAAAAGTATTTTCACTTGCAAGAATATATCCAAGTGGAAAATCAATTCTAAATACTATACAATTACAATGATTTAGAAATTATTGAGGAACAAAGAAAAATTGAAAAGCACAACCAAATTCAGAGAATTTTGATTATGAAGAAACTGGTGATACTTTTTTCTGCTCATATCTAAATGAAAAAGCACTAAAAGAAAGCACTCTTTATTCTGTTGAGTTTTAATGCCAATATAAAACCACTAAAGTCATCTTGGGCTTTCTAAATTCAAGGATTCTGCATTACTACAACAAGGAGCTCTTTATTACAACAAAAAGGTTTCATCTTTTAATGACGGATTCGGAACCTACCCATAACAAACTTAAGCGAATTTCAAAAACATTTTAAACGCTATTGACTTTATTTTGCTTCAAAAGAGTTTGGATGTAGATTCCACTTTTTTTGAACGCCTAATTGATGCAATGGCTTATGAATTGTATTTACCTGAAGAAATAAAAGCAGGTGGTGCGGAGTTTTAAAGCACCTTGGCAATTTACCAGAACTCAAAGAAGAGCAAGACGAAAAGAATTTGAAAACCATAGAAAAGGTTTGCAAAGAATTGTCAGACCCGAAGCACCCTATTAGTGCTGCATTGCTTAAATTATTGACCATTGAAGAAGTAAACATCATAGAAGGAAGAAAGTGAAACGGATAACGAAATTAGAAATATCAAATTTTCGTGCCTTCTTTGATAGTTACACCGTTGAACTAAACAAAGGAGAGAACTTGCTTATTTATGGCGAGAATGGAAGTGGTAAAAGTTCGTTTTACAAATCGTTGAGCAACTTTTTAAGCAGTAGCCAGGATACCGCATATCCATACATCAGGCATCACAACAAAGACACAGAAGAAGGAAACGTTTCTTTTACTTTCAATGATTACGATCCTTTAACAAATACAATCACATCAGCGGATGAAGTATTTAATTTTGGAACGCTTTCGGTTACGACCGATACAGAGCAGTTTTTGAAAACCGCAGAACTCACCAAAGGCTTTTTGGATTACAGAGGTTTGCTTGCCGTTTACAATCACAGCGAAGCACAGCCGAACTTATTCCCATTAATTGTTGAAATTCTGCTCAAAGAATTTATTCCTGTAGGTGGCACTCATCCAATGGGCAAAAGGTTTGTTCATTTAAAACACCAAATTGAAACTGCTTATACAAGGGTAACTTGGCAATACAGAAATGCAATTCCTGCAATGCTTACTTACGAAACATCATTGAGAACGGTTTTGAAAGGTGTTTTTTTGCAACTCAATGCATTTCTGATAAAGTATTTCCAAACTTAATCTTCGTGTTTGGTATTCATTAACACCACTTGTAGCTCCTGTAAATAATTGGGGATACATACCAACTGAACTAAAACTTGAAATCAAATTAAATGGAAAGTTAGTTGTTCATCAATCAGACTATTTGAACGAAGCAAGATTGTCTGCTTTGGCAATATGCCTTTACTTGGCAATTTTGAAACGCAATCCACAACCTATTGACTACAAAGTTTTGTTTTTAGATGATGTTTTTATTGGCCTAGACCTTACCAACCGCTTACCAATTCTGGACATCATAAAGAATGAATTTTCAGATTATCAAGTATTCATCAGCACTTACGACAGACATCTTTATGAATTAGCAAAACGAAAATTTGAAACTGAAACCCCTGACAGATGGAAATCAGTTGAACTTTTTGTAGGAAAAGATACAATCAATAATGAACCAGTTGACAGGCCTATTTTGGTTGTAGGCGAAAGCCATTTTGAGAAAGCAACTCAATATCTTCACGACAGAGTTAAACCAGATTATCCTGCTTCTGCAAATTATTTAAGAAAAGCGTTGGAGGAATTAATTCAAGATTATATTCCTGAGTGGGAAACAGTAGATGCCGAAAACACACAGTTACCCGATTATCAATTAACCCAACTAATCATAAGGACAAAAAGGTTTTTAGCTAATTCAGGTAACACTACCGAATACATTGACAAAATCAACTCTCTACTTTCTTCATTACTACATCCTCTTTCACATCACGAAATTACTTCTCCAGTTTATAGAGGGGAATTGGTAATAATTGAAAGCAACTTTTTGAAGTTAAAGCAACAACTAATTGACTTAGACATCTCAAATAACTTTAAGTGCTGTTTAGAAGGCAGCAAAAGACTTAAAATGACTTTTACAATAGATGCAGGTGCAAATCATTTCAGCTATTACGAATTGATTTTAAAAGAACCTTTGACAATGAAACTAAACGGGACAGCAATGCCAATCATTTCAAAAGTTCATTGTGTTGCAGACAGGTGTTACGGAAACAACGGAGCAGTTGCATATCCGACATTCAACCCTGATAAGAAAAGTCCTGATTTTAATTACGAATCACTGAGTAACGCCTATGACAGAATTCACAATTATATAATCGGAACTCCAATTGGGGCATTTCCTAAAGCAGCAGACTATTTGACAACAATACAATATCACGATGGAACAAATTGGCAACCTCTTTCAAATATAATTGTATGGTAAACCCACGCTATTTGCAAGCACATTGCCAAAGCCGCACAAGCCAACGCACAGACCAAAGCTTTGTCAAAGAGCTTGCAAAGCCAACGCAAGACAAAATTGTTTTTAAAAAATTTCCAACGCTTCTAAAAAAAATAAAAAACGCAACGCACAGCCGACACTCAATGACACAAAAACTCAATACTGACAATGGTTTGCAAGGACGGTGGACAAGAACCACTGGCTATAACACGGGTTTGGCAAAAGTGGCGGTTCAGTACTCCGCAGACACATTTGTGGTTAATCAAAGTTTGGTTCTCCGCATCAACATTTGTGGTGAAAATCGCCACCTTCGCCAAGCCCGAAAACGTCAGGTTGTGAAAAAACCCATTTTGGAAAATTATACGAGCCAAAATTCTGCTTTAACCATGACTATATACGATTTAGGGTGATTTTAACCAAGGCAGTTTTTTTAGGCCGCTACACTATACTCGTAAAATTGGATGCGTAGAAATTGATGTAATGCAGTCGTTTTTGATTGAAGCCGTGGAATCCTTTTGTAATCTGGTTTCCAATTTTTTAATTTTTGTAACAGTGGCTGTATACCTAGTATGTTAATTGTGCGCTTGAGGTTGTACACGGTCATGATGAGGCTCCATTCTCCGTTCACTTTTATTAATCCTTTCAGATTTGTGTAGTAATATCCCCATACTCTTTTGATGGTTCCAAATATGTGTTCATTTATTTCTTGTCGCTTTCGGTACAATTCTTTGTTGTTGTGGTAGCGGGCATTGTTGGCTTCTACTTCGGCTGCAAATTCGCTGCGTTCTATTTCGCGGCCTCCTTTGGCGCGCCCTGTGCACAGGTGTTTTGCAGGGCAGGTTTTACATTTTGGTGTACGGTATTTTTTAAATTGGTAAGTATCGCGCTCGCGCGATTTGCGATGCCATGTGCCTGTGGTTGTTAGTGTTGCGCCTTGTGGACATGTATATGTATCGGTGCTTTCATCGTATACAAACTTAGTTACTACGTAATCGGGGGTGGTGCCATGCTCGTTGCTGTTTACTATTTCGGGTGGTGCTACAATGGTGGTTATGCCTGCTTGTGTGGTCTGCTGTATCTGCCTACCGTTGTGATACCCTTTATCTACTATTACTGTATACGTTTCTACCTCCATGTTTTGTTTTGCTTCTTTGGCAATATCAGTAAGCGCATTTCTATCATTGCGATTTATGGTATGTGTGGCTACTACTAATTTATGTTTTTCATCTACTGCTGCTTGTGTATTGTAACTCACTTCCACAACCTGGCCTTGTATGAGCAAGGCACGTGCATCGGCATCGGTGGTGCTTATTTGTGGCTGACCACTCTGGGCTAACTCTTTCTGCAAGGCTTCGTAGTTAATTTTGCTGGCTTTTAATTTTTCAATTTTATGTGCTATATCATCTATTTTCAATTCCTGTTCGTTGGCATCGCAAGCGTCTAATTGAGTTATATACTCATTAACCTTGTTTTCGATATAGGTCAAATGGCGTTCTATTTTTTTGGGATTGTAATTATTCTTCTTGCTATTGTGTGCTCGAGACTTGGTACCATCAATGGCTATTAATTCTTTACCAAGCAAATCGCAATCTGAAAGAAACTGCACAAACAACTTAAAGGTGTTGCGCAAGGCTTGGGAGTTGTCTTTACGGAAGTCTGCTATACTATGGTAATTGGGAACAAGGTTGCCGCACAACCATTGCATTTCAACATTACGCATGCACTCGCGCTCAAGCTTACGCGATGAGCGTATGCCGTTGATGTAACCGTATATGTATACTTTGAGAAACAACTTTCTATCGAACGATGGACGCCCCTCAGTGTTGATGTTAGTTACCTCAAACTGTAACTGAGGTAAATCGAGCTTATCAACAAATGCATCGATAAAACGAACTGGGTTGTTTGCCGAAATACGACAGTCAAGCGAACTAAAATCTACCTGATGTCTATTGGCTTGCGCTATGTGCTGCATGCAAAAAATATTTTTTCAAAAATAGTAATCACCAGTGCTTATGTTTTTTATTTTTACCACATGTTATTAACGTGTGGCTGTTGAGGAAATGGTTTTTTCACAGGCTGACGTTACCTGCAACCCGTTGGGACAGTGCGAACTTTGAACTGATAGACATAAAAAGAACATTTTGAACTAATGAAAAATATAAAACCAATTTCTCTACGACCGCTTTTAATGAGTGCATCGGTTGACTTTCTTAGTCAAGAGGAAATGGCTTGCTTGACGACACAAGAAGGACTTCCTGAATTGATTAGTCAACTTTTGTATTATAAGGAAGAAGGCAAATCACTCTATCCCGAGATTTACATTTTTGACGACATAGATTTAGTGAAAAAGGTATTACCAAATTCACAAGTTTGTTTTATTGGCACTGGCGACAAGACCAAAGCAACGATGCTTAAAGCATTAAAGAAATGTGCACCACTGACAGAAAACGGTTGGGCAATTTATATCCTTCGAAAAGAAAATGCGTTTGACTTTGGTGTTTTTAGAGCAGGGACTTCAATTCTTTCAGTTTCAATTTCGGAAGCATTAATTGATGACGGAACTGACGACATAAAAGCAATTTTAATTCATCAAATCGCAGAAAAGTTAATTGAAGTCAAAGGAATAAAAGCGAACTCAATACTTATCAGTTATGGAAGTCAAGAGCATTCAGCAAATTCACCGACAGCAAATCAACCTAAATTCATTGATACCATTGTGTGACAAGTAAGGCAAGAACTCAAAGACCCAACTATTAATTTCTTCAAAAAAGTTTTTCTTGAAGTGCTTCAAAAAGGACACGGAACATTGGCTTGTGTAATTAGCCACAAGAAAAAAGAACTACCAAAAAAACTTCAAGACGGAATAGCACTTGAACAGCGAATCAATATTCCTAAAGTTATTGCAGAGTTATTGGACAAAAACGATTTGCAAGCAAACTCACAACTTGAAGGACAATTTTCTTTGATAACTGGAATGATGCAAAGCGATGGCATAACAATTTTCACAGACAACGGTGAAGTTGCTTTTACAATGCTTTTGTAAAGCATCCTGAAAAACTTACAAAACAAAAACAACTGGAGGAGCAAGAAGTAGAACATTCCTAACTTTGTGTGATATGATTGGGAACGGAATTGAATCTGCTTACATACAATCTCAAGACGGTAAAATAGAATTCAACAATGGAAAATAATTCAGTCATACTTTGGAAAAATACTGACTTACCAGTATTGCCTAAAAAAGTAATTCATATTGCGGAGTTAGTTAATTGCGGTATGCAACTTTCTACAAAAGACCAAAACCAAATCATACGAACCTTTGAAGAAGGTTCATACGAAATGGTGTCCACCTACATTTGGACAAAAGCAATTAACTCATTAAAAAATCAACTTGGTAAAATGGGTATGTCTTTCATTGCAGAAATGTTGGACAGGCCCGATATTAATGAACATACAAATCTTCAACAAGCAATATCAGAATTTGAAGCTATCAGGTTAGCAGAAGAGTTAGGTGTAATAAGCGGCACAGCCGCATTCAGGTTGAAACAAGCAATGGAAACTGTTACTCATTTTAATCAACCTGAACTTGAAGATGACCCCGAAAATGATTTATCAGAAGAAGAAACAAAAGCAATTATCCGTTCATGTATTCAAGGTGTTTTAGGTTACAACAAGATTGAAGCAGCTATTGACTTCAAAAATTTCAGAACTGAGTTAGAAGCTGTAACGCTTACAGACGAAAGCCCATATCTCTTAAAGTTAGTTCAAAGCCCATATTTTTTCCATCGGACAACAATTAGAATTTTGCTTTCATTAGTTAAATCGTCTTCGGGTGCACAACTTGAAAACTCCCTTGCAAATTCCAACTTAATAATCCCTAAAATTTGGAGCAACCTAAAACACCCAGAAAAATATCAAGTTGGTAGAAGTTACTCTGAATTATTTGCAGACGGGAAAACCAAAGCTGCAAGTGGCTTAAAACAAGTTCTTCTAAAAGTAAAAGGATTTGATTTTGTTCCAGAAGATTTGCGTTCATCTTCATTTATTAAAGTGGCAAATGAAGTTCTTTCTGCACATGAAGGAATGAATAATTTCTATAACGAGCCAGCACCAACAAGCACACTTTATAGAATGGGTAGTGTAATTCCTATTCCTGCATTTCCTATTTGCATGACAGCAATTCTTTCGGTAAAACTTGGTAACACATGGGGAGTTTCCAATGCTGCACAGGACAGTGCAATGGCAATGCTAAAAACAATTACACATGACAGATGGGTTTATTTCTTTAATGAGTGTGTTCAAACAAACGAGAGATTACTTTATAAACTGACTATGAATAATCCATCATCCAGATGGATGAATCTTTTTGGAAAAGAATTAATCGAAAATATTTTGCCAGAAATAACGGAAAGAGATGTTGTCAATTTATTGAAGTTTACAAAAGATAAAAAGCAAGACAAGCTAAATAGGATTGCAAATGAAATGTATTCTAAACTTGGTTACGCAAACAAATAATAGACGACAACGAAATGAATATAAATCGACTTCAACAAAGCGACTGCAAACATGATACGACCTTGCTACGTGGGAAGATTCGGGCAGCAGGTAACACGGGTTTGGCAAAAGTGGCGGTTCAGTGCTCCGCAGACACATTTGTGGTTAATCAAAGTTTGGTTCTCCGCATCAACATTTGTGGTGAAAATCGCCACCTTCGCCAAGCCCGAAAACGTCAGGATGTGAAAAAACACCATTTCAAAAATTATACGAGCCAAAATTCTGCTTTAACCATGACTATATACGATTTAGGGTGATTTTAACCAAGGCAGTTTTTTAGGCCGCTACACTATACTCGTAAAATTGGATGCGTAGAAATTGATGTAATGCGGTCGTTTTTGATTGAGACCGCGAAATCCTTTGGTAATCAGGATTCCAATTTTTTAATTTTTGTAACAGTGGCTGTATACCTAGTATGTTTATTGTGCGCTTGAGGTTGTAAACTGTCATGATGAGGCTCCATTCTCCGTTCACTTTTATTAATCCTTTTAGATTTGTGTAGTAATATCCCCATACTCTTTTGATAGTTCCAAATATATGCTCATTAATTTCTTGTCGCTTTCGGTACAATTCTTTGTTGTTGTGGTAGCGGGCATTGTTGGCTTCTACTTCGGCTGCAAACTCACTGCGTTCTATTTCGCGGCCTCCTTTGGCGCGCCCTGTGCACAGGTGTTTTGCAGGGCAGGTTTTACATTTTGGTGTACGGTATTTTTTAAATTGGTAAGTATCGCGCTCGCGCGATTTGCGATGCCATGTGCCTGTGGTTGTTAGTGTTGCGCCTTGTGGACATGTATATGTATCGGTGCTTTCATCGTATACAAACTTAGTTACTACGTAATCGGGGGGTGGTGCCATGCTCGTTGCTGTTTACTATTTCGGGTGGTGCTACTATGGTTACTATGCCGGCATTGGTGGCCTGCTGTATTTGCCGGCCGTTGTGGTATCCCTTATCTACTATAGCTGTATACGTTGATACATCCATATTTTGCTTTGCTTCGGTGGCAATATCAGTAAGCGCATTTCTATCATTGCGATTGATGGTATGTGTGGCCACTACTAATTTATGCTTTTCATCTACTGCTGCTTGCGTATTGTAACTCACTTCCACAACCTGGCCTTGTATGAGCAAGGCACGTGCATCGGCATCGGTGGTGCTTATTTGTGGCTGACCACTCTGGGCTAACTCTTTTTGCAAGGCTTCGTAGTTAATTTTGCTGGCTTTTAATTTTTCAATTTTATGTGCTATATCATCTATTTGCAATTCCTGTTCGTTGGCATCGCAAGCGTCTAATTGAGTTATATACTCATTAACCTTGTTTTCGATATAGGTCAAATGGCGTTCTATTTTTTTGGGATTGTAATTATTCTTCTTGCTATTGTGTGCTCGAGACTTGGTACCATCAATGGCTATTAATTCTTTACCAAGCAAATCGCAATCTGAAAGAAACTGCACAAACAACTTAAAGGTGTTGCGCAAGGCTTGGGAGTTGTCTTTACGGAAGTCTGCTATACTATGGTAATTGGGAACAAGGTTGCCGCACAACCATTGCATTTCAACATTACGCATGCACTCGCGCTCAAGCTTACGCGATGAGCGTATGCCGTTGATGTAACCGTATATGTATACTTTGAGAAATAATTTTCTATCGAACGATGGACGCCCCTCAGTGTTGATGTTAGTTACCTCAAACTGTAACTGAGGTAAATCGAGCTTATCAACAAATGCATCGATAAAACGAACTGGGTTGTTTGCCGAAATACGACAGTCAAGCGAACTAAAATCTACCTGATGTCTATTGGCTTGCGCTATGTGCTGCATGCAAAAATATTTTTTCAAAAATAGTAATCACCAGTGCTTATGTTTTTTATTTTTACCACATGTTATTAACGTGTGGCTGTTGAGGAAATGGTTTTTTCACAGGCTGACGTTAGCCACCATATTAGAAAACCGACAGTACAAGACTAAAAATGATATTAAACAAGTACCAGACATACGGACAAATTCAAAAACGGGGCTACTCATTGACAGCGCAAGTTGAAAATGAAAATGGAGAAGTTTTTTTTGCGAAATGGATAAGTGGTATAAAACGAAACTCTCAACCTAGCAAAATCCTATTCGACAAACTTAGACATTTAAAGAAAGCTGTACATCCAGCATTACCAAATATTGTTGAATACGAATGGGACGAAAGTAATGACGCTTACTGCATTATTTTTGAATACAAAAATGCTCAATCACTCGAAGAACGAATTTGGGACATTAAGCCAACTTTCTTTCTAAAAGGAATAGAGCAGATTATCAACTGTCTTCAACAACTTCAACAAAATCATAGATTATCGCACGGAGATATAACTCCTGCAAACATATTAGTAGATGAAAATCTAGATTTTTACCTAATTGACTTTGGCATTGCGGACATATCTTCAACATTAAGTCAAGAACAAAACCTCGAAATTTTTGCCAAAGAATTTGCAGCACCTGAGAAATGGGATAGAAAAATACCAAAAGGATTTCCATATCAATCTGACATTTATTCAATAGGCAAAGTAACTGAATGGTATTTCGCACAAAAAGACATTTCTGAATATCAAGACATTAAATTATTAATTGACAGTGCTTGCAGACAAGAACCATCTAGCAGAACCAACTATAACTCTTTGTCTGAATTCTTGGGAAGAATTTCCTCAACCATTGCTTTCGACAACGAAAACATTGTTATAGTTTCTAATGCAAATGAACTCTTATTGAGTGAACTTAATGATAGTGAGTTTAAGCCAAGTTTAGATGTTAGCCCCAACAACAAAGGCGAAAACATCCTCTTGAATATTGCTACTAAAAGTTTATATAGCAATGCATTATGGCTGATTTATGACCAAGAATTGAGAATATTATCTTGCGATTATAAAGAAAGTTCACAACAACGATATGAATTAGCTTTAAAAAAGGGAGACATTCTAAATTTACCTGTAAACTTCGTTGGCAATTCAGGTTTTTATTATCCTCAAAAATTAAACCTAACGCCATTTTTTAAGAAAATACAGAAGAATAAGCAGCACGAAGGAGAATACAGAAAAGGCAAAATCGAAATCAATAAAGAACTTGTTTTTTTCAAAGAACTACTTGAAAAAGAATTGAAAGTCTTGGAAGAAAATTCTCTAAGATTGAGATATGATTCTTTTGAAAAGAAAGGAGACTTTGAAATTTGGTTTAAAATTCAAGAGAACGAAAAGTTTTCAAAGAACGGACATATATTTTCTCACATTGACAAAGCAACGCCACCAAACCCAGAAGAATTTGAATACATTTTGAGCCAAACGGCTGATAAAAAGCATATGAAAGAGCCTTTGAAATTTTCGGGTGTTGCTTTTGACTTTAATACAAAAAGTAGAGTATTCAAATTCAAAGACTGTGAGCGATTAGACTTTGAGAAAATACCCAAAAATGGGTATCTCTTTGAGAACATAAGTAAACAAGAAGAAGAAAAAAAGCGGCAACAAGAAGCAATTAGAAAAGTTGAATATAACGAAGTTCAAAACAGAGATTTAATTCACTTCTTATTTAATCCAACGGACTTGCAAGGAAAATATTTAGAGCAATATGAACTTGAAAAAGTCTTTCAAACAGACAAAGAAGGAACTAAATTAAATTATAGTTCAAACCAAACAAGAGCAATTTTAAATGCTATTCAAAGAGAGCCATTAACTGTAATACAAGGTCCACCAGGAACAGGTAAGACCACAGTAATTACAGAAATAGTATGTCAAATTCTAGATAAAAATCCTGATGCAAAAATTCGCATTACATCACAGACAAATGATGCTGTTGACAATGTATTGGATAACCTTTTAGAAAAAGAAATTCCAATTGTTCGTTTGAGTGGAGTAAGAAAACCTAAACAATCATTAAAAAAGCACACCTTAGAACGCAAAATTGAAGGTTGGAAAGAAGAAGTTAAGAAAAAAGCGCAGAACGAATGGAGAAAATTTGAAACCTACTTTCTTCAAGAAATTGAAAAAGAAAATGTATTACTCAAATCAATAGTAAACATTCTGATTGATAAAAAAGATTGGAAAACCAAAAAAGCACAGATAGAGAAATTACTTGAACGTATTAAAGGATTTGAAAACATTAACAATTCACTTCAAAATCAAGACACCTTACTTAATGCTCTTGACAAACAAACTAATTGCGGAATTTTATCATTTTTCAGTAAACTGCAAATTCAAATTGATTGGCTTGCAGCTATAAGTTCATTAGATGAGAATAGCACAGTAAATCAAAAACTGATTGATAGTATTAGAGTTATTGGGGCAACAACAAATCATATCGCATCAAAAAAATATGCTAAGTACAACTTTGAGTTTGATTATGTGATAATGGATGAGAGCGGAAAGGCAACAACCGCAGAAGCATTGATTCCAATTGTGTTAGCTGAAAAATTGGTTTTAGTTGGCGACCATAGACAATTAAGACCAATGCTAACAGCAAACCGAGAAGTTGAAAAATGGCTAAGAAATAAATATAAATCTGATTCAGATGATTTTGACAGTTGGGATGATTACTTCAATCGCCCAAGTATTTTTGAGCAAGTCATTACTCGAATAGATGAAGATTTCAAAAGCCAACTCGAAGAATGCAGAAGAATGCCCGAAGATGCTGTTTACTTACCTCTAAGTGTTTCTATGAGCCATATAACGAACGAATTGAGCCTATTAAGAGAACTAAGGACAAAGAACACAACCTTGACCTTAAAGTAGACAGCTCCATTGTATTTTTAGATATTGGAAATACTCATAAAAGCGAAATTGATGGTAGTGGTTCGTCTCGAAATAAATTAAGTGCAAGTTTTATCCCAAAATTACTTTTGGAACTAGATAAGTTTGAAAAAGTTAAAGACTATTCTGTTGGGGTCATTACAGGCTATACTGCACAGTTAAGAGAGATAAAAAACATTGTTCGGAAAGAACTTTATAACAAAAATCTGAAACGAATTAAAACTGCGGATGTAGCTATTTCGGTAGTTGACAAATTCCAAGGTTTAGAAAAGGATATTATCATTTTTGATTTAGTTAGAAGCCAGCAAAACACGCTAGGATTTTTAGCTAATGCAAACAGAATAAATGTGGCACTTTCAAGGCATAAAAAACTACTCATCATCATTGGGAATTATGATTGGCTTGTTCAAGTAAAGTCCAATTCAACCAATAGTTTTACTCCTTCAATTCCTCCACTTCAGAAATATTTAAAAGAGATAAAAAAAGAGTGGATTGTGAAAAACATTCAGCAGATATTCTAATGGAAATACAAGAAATACATCAAAAGCTTGAAAAGCAATGTGCTAGTGATTATAGAATTAACGAAATAATTCTATTTGCATATCCATTTAGACGTATTCGGATTAATGCAACCGTTAACAAATCACCCGAAAAATCAATACAGCAGATTTACTCTGTTCTGCTAAGAACAATATTAGAAGGATACACCAAAGAAGATGACCTGATAAAATTTTTGGGCTTACATAAAGAAGATTTCATTTTGCGTGAACTCTATTTTTTAAGAGAAAGGGGCTTTGCAGATTTGACATCAGGAAATTGGATTGTTACAGACCAAGGCAAAGATTTCATAAAAGACAACTCGATACTTAAAATCCTTGAAGAAGATGAATTTGAGTTTTTATTTGATACAGTTTCAAATGAAATAGTATCAAAAGAATTCAGACTAATTTCTCAAAAGGACATTGAAAATAAACTAATGTCTGAGTTTGATTTTGACCATAAAAGCCCTGAAATTTTAAATGATAAAAACGAACAGCTGTCAGATATTTACAAACGACAAAATAATGGAAAGGCATATCTTGTGGACTATGACAAGAATAAAATTCTCTTTGACAAAAAAGAGTTTAACGACTATTATCTCATTGAATATATTCCACGCAAAGGCAAGGAGAATGAACTTGAGCCATTTATAGAAGTAAGGAATTTTGATAAGGAAATTACACTTGAGAAACGATTGACAAAGGTTTTAGCGAAAAAATACCCTGCAATACTATACCAATTCTCTAATTCTGAAAGAACAGCTTTGGCTGAAATTGAAGAAGATGACTTTGAAGTTTTGGAAGAATTCCAAACCAAAGAAATACCTCCAACCCATATTTCAACCACAGAAACTCTTTCTGTATGGGAGACGCAAGCAAAGTTTGAAGAAGCGCTAAAAACTGTCAAAAATAAAATTCTAATTGAAAGCCCTTGGATTAAGAAAGCAACCTTGAATTACATTCAATCAATCGAAAATGCTTTAGGAAAGGAATTGCCATCATCATTCTATATGGCATTGAAAGTAATGACGAACACCATTTTGGAACTATTGAAAAGCTTAGAAGTCTTGAAAGAATATTCAATAAAAATTTTCACTTAATTCATTTACCAACACACTTCCAAAGTAAAAACAACTACCAAATGACAGGAACTCATAGAAAGCTTGTTATTAAAGATGACGACTATTACATACAAGGCAGTTTTAACTTTTTGTCATTCAATAAAAAAGAAGGACAAAAGATAGCAAACGAAGAAAGTATTTTAATAAACAACAAAGTGATTGACAAATGGAAAACAGTAATTAAAGAATATGAATTGGACGACAAAATACTTGACGGAAAATAGAAATACGGTGGCTAACATCACCTATACGCAAGCAGGGGTTTCATGCTTCGTAGGACAGGAAAGTGATAAAATTAAAGTTCAGTTCTTCGTAGGAAGTTCAGTGGTAAAATGCCCTGCCTGCGTATAGCTGAGAAACGTTATGGCAAATAGTAAAAATCCGATACGACAATGATATTTGATGTAAATAAAGACAGTTACGAAATAAAAAGAAGGAAAGGAATCCGCTTGTCGACAATCGGCTGGAAAGAAGAAGATTTTCAAAAAATGATGTATGAAAATCTTGATGTTTTGCTCCCAGAAGACGAGTTGCTACTAATAATGCAATCAAGAAGGTGGCAAGAAGAACCCGACTTGATGGCAATTGACAAAAACGGAGACCTTTACATCTTTGAGCTCAAAGCTTGGGAGTCTCTGGAAAGTAACTTATTGCAAGTTTTGAGATATGGACAAATTTTCGGACAGAGCTCGTATGCTGACTTGAATGAACTTTATTTAAACTTTTTCCCAAGTAGCAGCAATCTTTTAAGCTCATTAAATGAAAAGTTTAATACTCAACTGACAGACCAAGATATAAATAAGAAACAGAAATTTATTTTGATAACTAACGGTCTTGACTTTAAGACAAGAGCAACAATTAAATATTGGGCAGAGCAAGGAGTAAGTATATCAAGTTGGATTTATAAGGTGTATCAAGTTGACAACCAAATATTGCTGGACTTTGAGACTTACAGGAAGACACCAAACCCTTACGAAGATATAGATGAAGGATATTACATTTTAAACACAAACATTCAAGGTGGTGAAGAAGATGAAATCGATATGCTAACTAACCAAAAAGCCGCAGCATATTTCGAACCATGGAAATACAAAATTGAACAAATCAATAAAGGTGACAGAGTCTTTCTTTATAGGTCAGGTGTTGGAATAATTGCAAAGGGTATTGGTTCAGGAGTAATTGACAAACTTCCTTATCAAGGGCAAGAAAAATGGGCAAATGAAGAATACTCAACTAAACTGACAAAATTCAAAAAGTTATCTAAACCGATAAGGGCTTCGGAAATAAAGAAAATATCAGGAGTTAATTATGTTTTTATGCAGACAATGTTTTCGATGGACAAAGAAACTGGAGAAAAATTATGGAAGACGGAATAAGAACTACTTGCCATAACAGCACCTACCCAAAAGTGGCGGTTCAGTGGTTAAATCGAGTTTTGTGCTTCTATCAAAGTTTCTGCTTGGTTGACAGTGAAGTGCTTCGAAATCGCCACCTTCGGGTAGCTGCAAAACGTCAGGTTGTGAAAAAACCCATTTTGGAAAATTTTGCCAGCCGAATCCGTTCCATAACGGTGACCATATACGATTTAGACGATTTTAACGGGGGTTGTTTTTTAGGCCGCTACACTATAGTCGCAAAATTGAATGCGTAGAATTTGATGTAATGAGGTCGTTTTTGATTTTAGCCGTGAAATCCTTGTGTAGTCAGGATTCCAGTTTTTTAGTTTTTCTAACAGTGGCTGTATACCTAGTATGTTGATTGTGCGCTTGAGGTTGTAAACTGTCATGATGAGGCTCCATTCTCCGTTCACTTTTATTAATCCTTTTAGATTTGTGTAGTAATATCCCCATACTCTTTTGATAGTTCCAAATATGTGTTCATTTATTTCTTGTCGCTTTCGGTACAATTCTTTGTTGTTGTGGTAGCGGGCATTGTTGGCTTCTACTTCGGCTGCAAATTCGCTGCGTTCTATTTCGCGGCCTCCTTTGGCGCGCCCTGTGCACAGGTGTTTTGCAGGGCAGGTTTTACATTTTGGTGTACGGTATTTTTAAATTGGTAAGTATCGCGCTCGCGCGATTTGCGATGCCATGTGCCTGTGGTTGTTAGTGTTGCGCCTTGTGGACATGTATATGTATCGGTGCTTTCATCGTATACAAACTTAGTTACTACGTAATCGGGGGTGGTGCCATGCTCGTTGCTGTTTACTATTTCGGGTGGTGCTACAATGGTGGTTATGCCTGCTTGTGTGGTCTGCTGTATCTGCCTACCGTTGTGATACCCTTTATCTACTATTACTGTATACGTTTCTACCTCCATGTTTTGTTTTGCTTCTTTGGCAATATCAGTAAGCGCATTTCTATCATTGCGATTTATGGTATGTGTGGCTACTACTAATTTATGTTTTTCATCTACTGCTGCTTGTGTATTGTAACTCACTTCCACAACCTGGCCTTGTATGAGCAAGGCACGTGCATCGGCATCGGTGGTGCTTATTTGTGGCTGACCACTCTGGGCTAACTCTTTTTGCAAGGCTTCGTAGTTAATTTTGCTGGCTTTTAATTTTTCAATTTTATGTGCTATATCATCTATTTTCAATTCCTGTTCGTTGGCATCGCAAGCGTCTAATTGAGTTATATACTCATTAACCTTGTTTTCGATATAGGTCAAATGGCGTTCTATTTTTTTGGGATTGTAATTATTCTTCTTGCTATTGTGTGCTCGAGACTTGGTACCATCAATGGCTATTAATTCTTTACCAAGCAAATCGCAATCTGAAAGAAACTGCACAAACAACTTAAAGGTGTTGCGCAAGGCTTGGGAGTTGTCTTTACGGAAGTCTGCTATACTATGGTAATTGGGAACAAGGTTGCCGCACAACCATTGCATTTCAACATTACGCATGCACTCGCGCTCAAGCTTACGCGATGAGCGTATGCCGTTGATGTAACCGTATATGTATACTTTGAGAAATAATTTTCTATCGAACGATGGACGCCCCTCAGTGTTGATGTTAGTTACCTCAAACTGTAACTGAGGTAAATCGAGCTTATCAACAAATGCATCGATAAAACGAACTGGGTTGTTTGCCGAAATACGACAGTCAAGCGAACTAAAATCTACCTGATGTCTATTGGCTTGCGCTATGTGCTGCATGCAAAAATATATTTTTCAAAAATAGTAATCACCAGTGCTTATGTTTTTTATTTTTACCACATGTTATTAACGTGTGGCTGTTGAGGAAATGGTTTTTTCACAGGCTGACGTTAGCGGTAATTTTAAACAGAACATAGTGAAAACATAATATATATCAAATTGACGCATTTACGGACACAATTTTTGGAGGAAATCCTGCTTGTGTTGTGCCACTTGACAATTGGTTGTCAGACGAAATCTTGTTGAAAATAGCGAAAGAGAATGCAGTTGCTGAAACTGCTTTTTTGTTGACAAAGGAGAAAAAATCCATTTACGATGGTTTACGCCTGAAATTGAAATGGATTTGTGCGGTCACGCTACACTTGCAACTGCTCATAGTTTAGCGACAATTCTTGACTATAAGAAAGATAAAATTGTGTTTGAAACTTTAAGTCTTTTGTGGTGAAAAGCCCGCCCTTCGGGTAGCTGCAAAACGTCAGGTTGTGAAAAAACCCATTTTGGAAAATTTTGCCAGCCGAATCCGTTCCATAACGGTGACCATATACGATTTAGACGATTTTAACGGGGGTTGTTTTTTAGGCCGCTACACTATACTCGTAAAATTGGATGCGTAGAAATTGATGTAATGCAGTCGTTTTTGATTGAAGCCGTGGAATCCTTTTGTAATCTGGTTTCCAATTTTTTAATTTTTGTAACAGTGGCTGTATACCTAGTATGTTGATTGTGCGCTTGAGGTTGTAAACTGTCATGATGAGGCTCCATTCTCCGTTCACTTTTATTAATCCTTTTAGATTTGTGTAGTAATATCCCCATACTCTTTTGATAGTTCCAAATATATGCTCATTAATTTCTTGTCGCTTTCGGTACAATTCTTTGTTGTTGTGGTAGCGGGCATTGTTGGCTTCTACTTCGGCTGCAAATTCGCTGCGTTCTATTTCGCGGCCTCCTTTGGCGCGCCCTGTGCACAGGTGTTTTGCAGGGCAGGTTTTACATTTTGGTGTACGGTATTTTTTAAATTGGTAAGTATCGCGCTCGCGCGATTTGCGATGCCATGTGCCTGTGGTTGTTAGTGTTGCGCCTTGTGGACATGTATATGTATCGGTGCTTTCATCGTATACAAACTTAGTTACTACGTAATCGGGGGTGGTGCCATGCTCGTTGCTGTTTACTATTTCGGGTGGTGCTACTATGGTGGTTATGCCTGCATTGTGTGGTCTGCTGTATCTGCCTACCGTTGTGATATCCCTTTATCTACTATTACTGTATACGTTTCTACCTCCATGTTTTGCTTTGCTTCGGTGGCAATATCAGTAAGCGCATTTCTATCATTGCGATTGATGGTATGTGTGGCTACTACTAATTTATGTTTTTCATCTACTGCTGCTTGTGTATTGTAACTCACTTCCACAACCTGGCCTTGTATGAGCAAGGCACGTGCATCGGCATCGGTGGTGCTTATTTGTGGCTGACCACTCTGGGCTAACTCTTTCTGCAAGGCTTCGTAGTTAATTTTGCTGGCTTTTAATTTTTCAATTTTATGTGCTATATCATCTATTTTCAATTCCTGTTCGTTGGCATCGCAAGCGTCTAATTGAGTTATATACTCATTAACCTTGTTTTCGATATAGGTCAAATGGCGTTCTATTTTTTTGGGATTGTAATTATTCTTCTTGCTATTGTGTGCTCGAGACTTGGTACCATCAATGGCTATTAATTCTTTACCAAGCAAATCGCAATCTGAAAGAAACTGCACAAACAACTTAAAGGTGTTGCGCAAGGCTTGGGAGTTGTCTTTACGGAAGTCTGCTATACTATGGTAATTGGGAACAAGGTTGCCGCACAACCATTGCATTTCAACGTTGCGCATGCACTCGCGCTCAAGCTTACGCGATGAGCGGATGCCGTTGATGTAACCGTATATGTATACTTTGAGAAATAATTTTCTATCGAACGATGGACGCCCCTCAGTATTGATGTTGGTTACCTCAAACTGTAACTGAGCCAAATTGAGCTTATCAACAAATGCATCGATAAAACGAACTGGATTGTTTGCCGAAATACGACAGTCGAGCGAACTAAATTCTACCTGATGTCTATTGGCTTGTGTTATGTGCTGCATGCAAAAAATATTTTTTTCAAAAATATTAAACACCTGTGATTATGTTTTTTATTTTTACCACATGTTATTAACGTGTGGCTGTTGAGGAAATGGTTTTTTCACAGGCTGCCGTTAGCAGTAATTTAAAAAGACGACAGTGAAAAATTTGATAATCAAAATTTGGGACTTTTAACTTCTTATCTAATGCGACAGACAGAAAATTTATATTTAAGGAGACAATTTTAGTGATACAACAAAGATTGGAATTTTTCAACCGACAGACAAGTTTTTTATTAATTGATCTTGAAAGCATGCCAAAAATAAATTTTCAATCCTGGCTTGAATTTTTCGACAATAAATTAGTTTTCAAAAGTTTTTGACTATCCACTTTAAAAGGACAAATTATTCAAACTTCCTGTCAGAATACCTGGGACCTGATATTGGTTCAATAGACGCAGAAGAAAATGATACAACATTTAATCTTACCGACAATAACTATATAGCAAAGTGGAATTTAATTGCAAAGACACCAAAGTTTGTTGTTCTGGAAGTTCATAGTGATTACGCATTTCTTGTAACATTAACTTATGACAAAAAAAATTGAAGCAATCTTGACTGACCATGTAGATCAGCAGGAACGCATTGGCACACGACAAGAGACACTATGAAATGAAATTAAGACTTAGACAATTATACTAATGCAGAAATTCTAAGAAGTCACGGAGATGACAAATATAATTTCGATAATCAGACAACAGAAGAAAAATGGTTTATAGACAAAGATGGACACATTAAACAAAAATAAACTACTGCTAACAACACCCTTACAATATGCTGGAGTTTGATAAAAGCGGTTTTTTTCAGCGGTTTGCATTTGTTGGCGCTTGCTGCTAACCTGTGGAGCATTTGATAGTTTTGTGGTAGCAGAGCAGTCGAAGTGACTTTGTGCTAAAAAGCCCGCCCATCGTAAGGCTGCAAACCGTCAGGATGTGAAAAAACACCATTTCAAAAATTATACGAGCCAAAATTCTGCTTTAACCATGACTATATACGATTTAGGGTGATTTTAACCAAGGCAGTTTTTTAGGCCGCTACACTATAGTCGCAAAATTGAATGCGTAGAATTTGATGTAATGAGGTCGTTTTTGATTTTAGCCGTGAAATCCTTGTGTAATCTGGTTTCCAATTTTTTAATTTTTGTAACAGTGGCTGTATACCTAGTATGTTGATTGTGCGCTTGAGGTTGTACACGGTCATGATGAGGCTCCATTCTCCGTTCACTTTTATTAATCCTTTCAGATTTGTGTAGTAATATCCCCATACTCTTTTGATAGTTCCAAATATGTGCTCATTTATTTCTTGTCGCTTTCGGTACAATTCTTTGTTGTTGTGGTAGCGGGCATTGTTGGCTTCTACTTCGGCTGCAAATTCGCTGCGTTCTATTTCGCGGCCGCCTTTTGCACGACCGGTGCACAGGTGTTTTGCAGGGCAGGTTTTACATTTTGGTGTACGGTATTTTTTAAATTGGTAAGTATCGCGCTCGCGCGATTTGCGATGCCATGTGCCTGTGGTTGTTAGTGTTGCGCCTTGTGGACATGTATATGTATCGGTGCTTTCATCGTATACAAACTTAGTTACTACGTAATCGGGGGTGGTGCCATGCTCGTTGCTGTTTACTATTTCGGGTGGTGCTACAATGGTGGTTATGCCTGCTTGTGTGGTCTGCTGTATCTGCCTACCGTTGTGATACCCTTTATCTACTATTACTGTATACGTTTCTACCTCCATGTTTTGTTTTGCTTCTTTGGCAATATCAGTAAGCGCATTTCTATCATTGCGATTTATGGTATGTGTGGCTACTACTAATTTATGTTTTTCATCTACTGCTGCTTGTGTATTGTAACTCACTTCCACAACCTGGCCTTGTATGAGCAAGGCACGTGCATCGGCATCGGTGGTGCTTATTTGTGGCTGACCACTCTGGGCTAACTCTTTTTGCAAGGCTTCGTAGTTAATTTTGCTGGCTTTTAATTTTTCAATTTTATGTGCTATATCATCTATTTTCAATTCCTGTTCGTTGGCATCGCAAGCGTCTAATTGAGTTATATACTCATTAACCTTGTTTTCGATATAGGTCAAATGGCGTTCTATTTTTTGGGATTGTAATTATTCTTCTTGCTATTGTGTGCTCGAGACTTGGTACCATCAATGGCTATTAATTCTTTACCAAGCAAATCGCAATCTGAAAGAAACTGCACAAACAACTTAAAGGTGTTGCGCAAGGCTTGGGAGTTGTCTTTACGGAAGTCTGCTATACTATGGTAATTGGGAACAAGGTTGCCGCACAACCATTGCATTTCAACATTACGCATGCACTCGCGCTCAAGCTTACGCGATGAGCGTATGCCGTTGATGTAACCGTATATGTATACTTTGAGAAATAATTTTCTATCGAACGATGGACGCCCCTCAGTGTTGATGTTAGTTACCTCAAACTGTAACTGAGGTAAATCGAGCTTATCAACAAATGCATCGATAAAACGAACTGGGTTGTTTGCCGAAATACGACAGTCAAGCGAACTAAAATCTACCTGATGTCTATTGGCTTGCGCTATGTGCTGCATGCAAAAAATATTTTTTCAAAAATAGTAATCACCAGTGCTTATGTTTTTTATTTTTACCACATGTTATTAACGTGTGGCTGTTGAGGAAATGGTTTTTTCACAGGCTGCCGTTATCAGCAACCCTATGACGACAGTGCAAACATTAAATGACAGTACTAAAATGAACGACATAACAATTTTGGCAAAGCCATTTGGCTATCCTTCGCAAAAGCATAAGAGAAGCAACGCCACCCACAAGCCAAGCAGGTTTCACATTTACTTTTCCCCTCCCCCACCGCACGCACCAAAAAAATTCAACTTAAATCAAGTTATTTGAAACCTAAAACAAAATGACAATGGAGAATCTTATCATAGCTTTTATTTCAGTAACCGCAATCGGATTTGGCGTTACTATATTTTTTATTTCTAACCTTTTAAAGGAACAGAAACTTACAAACGAAAAACTGACTTCAAACAAAGAGGTTTTCATAAACATTAAAACGCAGTTGGAAAAGCTTGAAGTCGTTGAAAAGGAACATAAGACACTCTCAAAAGAAGGTTTTACCCAAATTGAAAACGCACTAAAAGAAACTATTAAACTTGACTAGTAAATGGACTTACTCCGTAACTACATTCAATACTTACGAGATGTCAGCAGAAAAATAGTTAATCGTGCAGGGTTTGAAAATGTTTTACCAGTTGAAACCCGAAAAAAGAAAAACTATTATTTTAATCTTGACAACTACACCGACATCGTTGAGCTATTCAAAGGTGATGAGTATTCCATTCCTAAATCTGGAAAAAGAATTTGCAGAGTATGTAAAACTGTAAACTCATTT